>NZ_CAXBJS010000013.1:0-28477 GCF_963976025.1 uncultured Arenimonas sp. | reverse complement strand
CGGCGTCGCGGCCAACGACCCCGGCCGCAAGGTGTCCAAGCTGCGCATCCTGCTGCTGGTGGCCGTGCTGATCACCGGCGTGGTGATGACGGCCCGGACGCTGCTGGCCTGATCAGGGTCACACCCTTCCCCTGCGCGGCGTCCCGGGTTTGAATCCCACCCGGAGCACACCATGAGCACGGACCTCGTCCAAAGCCTGATCCACGCCCACCTGCCGGCCGCCGCCCGCGGCGACCGCGAGGCCTACGGCCGCATCGTCGCCGGCTGCCAGGGCACCGTCGCTTCGATCGCCCTGGCGATCGTGCGCGATGTGCCCACAAGCGAAGACGTCGCCCAGGAAGCCTTCCTGTCGGCCTGGCAGAACCTGAAAAAGCTGCAGAACCCCGACAGTTTCCTGCCCTGGCTGCGCCAGATCACCCGCAACCTGGCCCGCGACCACCTGCGCGCCCAGGTCCGGCGCCGTGAACCCGATGGTGACGTCGAGGCGCTGCTGGCCCAGGTCGCCGACCCGCATCCGCAGCCCTGCGAACAGGCCGCCGAGCACGAGGAGCACGACATCGCCGCCGCGGTGATCGACAGCCTGCCCGAGGAAAGCCGCGAGGTGCTGCTGCTGTATTACCGCGAAGGCCAGAATTCGCGCCAGGTTGCCGGCCTGCTGGGCCTGCAGGACGCCGCCGTGCGCAAGCGCCTGCAGCGCGCCCGCGACCGGGTGCGCGGCGAACTGCTGGAACGGCTGGGCAAGTTCGCCCGCGGCACGGCACCGGGCCTGGCCTTCACCACCGCAGTGGCGACGGCGCTGACGATCGCCGCGCCGCCGGCCGCAGCGGCCACCGCCCTGGGCGCTGGTGCGCTCGGTGGCGCCAAGGGCCTGGCCAAGCTCGGTCTGGGCGCGTTCGGGGCGGCGGCGGCGGGCATCATCGGCGGCCTGATGGGCCTGTGGCTCGGCGTGCGCCGCTACCTGCGCGAGCCCTTCGACGAGCGCGAGCGTCGTGGCGTGCTGCTCTACGTGGCCGTGGGCGCCCTGCTGGTGGTTGGCTTCAGCGTCGGCATCAACCTGCTGGCGAAGGTGCCCGGCTGGGTGCCGCACCTGGCGCTGTCGCTGGGTTTCATGGTCGGCATCTTGCTGCTGTGCGTCGTGTGGCTGCCGCGGGTGCTGGCCCCGCGCCTGGCGCGCGAACGCGAACTGGACCCGATCGGCGCCACGCGGCGGCAGGCACGCCAGCGCCGCATCGGTCGCATCGGCGCCATCGCGGGCCTGCTGCTGGGTTCGGCGGGTCTGGTGCTGGGGCTGTGGCTCAGCGGCCGGATGGGCTGAGCCCAGCGCCTACATCGTGTGCGTGGGCTTGTCGGCTTCGAGCGTGCCGGCCAGGAAGGTTTCGATCTTGCCCTTCACGGCTTCGGCCTCGGCGGTATCGGCGAACTGCACGCCGATGCCAGCGCCGCGATTGCCCTGCGCACCCGCCGGCGTCAGCCAGACGACCTTGCCGGCCACAGGCAGGCGGTCCTTTTCTTCCATCAGCGACAGCAGGATGAACACCTCGTCGCCCAGGGAATAACGTTTGGTGGTGGGCACGAAGATGCCGCCACCCTTCACGAAGGGCATGTAGGCGTTGTAGAGCGCCGCCTTGTCCTTGATGGCCAGGGACAGGATGCCCTGCCTCGCGCCTGCGCCGCCTCCGATCATCGTCGTGCTCCCGTCCTTGCCGTGTCCTTGAACATGCTACGCCATTCGAGCAGCAGCCCGGCCAATGCCAGGTCGTGGCGCAGGGCCGGCAGCCGCAGCTGGTTGCGCAGCCGGTTGGCGGCGTCGAACCATGCCGAGAGCTTCTGGAAATCGCCCGGCAGGGTCAAGCCCGGTGCCGGCGCCCCGGCGAGGCGGTGCGAAAGCCCATCCAGCACGGCTTCGGCGGCGAACCGCAGGCGCAGCGGCGCCAGTTCGTCGCCCAGCCAGGCCGTGGCCAGTTCGACCGGGGCGCGCCGGCCTTCGGCCAGGGCGTCGAGTTCGTTCATGACGTCGCCGCGCAGGGCCAGGTGGCCACCGTCGAGCCAGTCCGCGGCCAGGCCCGGATGGCCACGGGCGGCGTCCAGGGCGCGCTGGCGCGCCTGCGGGCCATGGCCCTTGGCGGCCAGCCAGGCTTCTGCCTCATCGCGCGGCGGCAGCCGGAACTCCAGGCGCTGGCAGCGGCTGCGGATGGTCGCCGGCAGCCGGCCGGGCTGGTCGGTCACCAGCAGCAGGTAACGCCCGGGCGCGGGTTCTTCCAGGGTCTTGAGCAGGGCGTTGGCGGCGGCGGTGTTGAGCGCATGCGCCGGTTCGACCAGGGCGACCTGGGCGCCGCCCAGCTGCGGCGTCAGCGCGAACCAGTGGCCCAGGGCGCGCATCTGGTCGACGACGATCTCGCTGCGCAGCTTGTCGCCCTTGTCGTTGGGAATGAAGCTGACGTGCTTGAAGTCGGCATGGGTGCCGGCCTCGAACTGGCGGCAGCCTCGGCAGGCGCCGCAGGCCTGGCCATCGGCCGCCGGCGTGGCGCACAGCAGGCGGCGTGAAAGCCGCAGCGCGACCTCGCGCTTGCCCATCAGCGCCGGGCCCATCAGCAGCAGCGCGTGGCCAAGCCGGCCTTCCGTCAGCGCACCGATGGCCTGGTCGTACTGGCGCTGCTGCCAGGGCGCGAGCTCGCTCACGGCCGGTTCCCCAGCCAGGTACGCAGGGCGGCCACGGCGGCGTCGCGCACGGCGTCGGCCGACTGGCTGGCGTCGATCACCCGGAAGCGCTGCGGTTCGGCGGCGGCACGGGCCAGGTAGGTGCCGCGCACGCGTTCGAAGAAGTCCTCGCGTTCGGATTCGATGCGGTCCGGTTCGCCGCCGCGCGAACGCGCGCGTTCCAGGCCCTGGGCCACGCCGACGTCGAGCAGGAAGGTCAGGTCCGGGCGCAGGCCCGCCGCCCAGCGTTCGAGTTCGGCGATGTGGCCGGCATCGAGCCCGCGGCCGCCGCCCTGGTAGGCAAAACTCGCATCGGTGAAGCGGTCGGCCAGCACCGCGGCGCCACGTCCGAGCGCCGGGCGGATGACCCGGCGCACCAGCTGCGCGCGCGCCGCGAACATAAGCAGCAGTTCGGCTTCCGGCACCAGCTCGCGGCCGGGCGCCAGAAGCAGCTCGCGGATGGCTTCGCCTTCGGGCGTGCCGCCGGGTTCGCGCGTGCAAACGACCTCGCGGCCGCCTTCGGCCAGCACTTCGCGCAGCGCCGCCAGCACGGTGGACTTGCCGGCGCCCTCGCCGCCTTCGAGGCTGATGAAGAGTCCGGGCATCAGCGGCACCGCTTGAGCTGGTGGCAGGCCACCGCACGATTGTGTTCGGCCAGCGTCGACGAAAACACGTGGCTGCCGTCGCCCCGGGAAACGAAGTACAGGGTATTGCCGGGCAGCGGGTTCGCGGCGGCTTCCAGCGCGGCGCGGCCGGGCATGGCGATCGGCGTCGGCGGCAGGCCACCGCGGGTGTAGGTGTTGTAGGGCGTGTCGGTGGTGAGGTCGCTGCGGCGGATATTGCCGTCGTAGGCGCTGCCCATGCCGTAGATGACGGTCGGGTCGGTCTGCAGGCGCATGCCCAGCCGCAGCCGGCGCACGAACACGCCGGCGATCTCCGGCCGCTCCGAGGCCTTGCCGGTTTCCTTTTCGATGATCGAGGCGAGCGTGAGCAGCTGGTCCGGCGTCTCCAGCGGCAGGTCGTCCGCACGACCCTCCCAGGCATCGGCCAGGACCTTGTCCATGGCCAGCAGCGCGCGCCGCAGCAGGTCGAGGTCGCTCATGCCGCGGGTGTAGTGGTAGGTCTCGGGCAGGAAACGGCCTTCCGGATGCACGCCTTCGCGGCCCAGCGCCGCCATCAGCGCGGCGTCATCGGTATCGGCCAGGGTCTGGCGAATGCGTTCGTCGCGGGCCAGCGCCGCGCGCAGTTCGCGCAGGTTCCAGCCTTCGACGAGGGTGAAGCGGTAGTGGATGACGTCGCCGCGCTCAAGCTTGCGCAGCAGTTCGGCCGGGGTGATGCCGTGGCGGATGGTGTAGTCGCCCACCTGCAGGCGCGAGACCACCTTCATTTCGTGGGCCAGCGCCTTCCATTCCAGGTCGTGGCCTTCGTGCACGCCCAGCTCGCGCAGCTTGTCGAGGATGTCCTGGAAACCATCGCCCGATTCGACCACCAGGATGCGCTCGGACTGGGCCAGGGCGATCGGGGTGTTGGCGAAACCCTCGTAGCGCTGCCAGAACCAGCCGCCCAGGGCGACCGCGACCAGCAGGGTAAGCGCCACCAGGGCCTTGAGCAGTTTGTGCGACGAAGACTTCGGCAAGGGGGGCTCCGGTCAGGCGGCCGACAGTTCGCGGCCCAGGTCCCGGCGCAGGCTTTCGGTCGCCGGGTGCGATGGCCAGCAGATGTCGTCGAGCTGTCCGACCGGCAGGATACCGCGCACGGCATTGCACAGGAAAAGCGCCTCGGCCGACGCGAGGTCTTCCGGCCGAAGCGTCGCCTGCGCGGCGTCGGGCGCGTTGGCCAGCAGCCAGGCCCGCGCCAGGCCGGCGACGCCGCCGTCGGCCAGCGCAGGCGTCAGCCAGCGGCCATCGATGCGCGCGAACAGGTTGGCCGAGGTGGCGCAGCCCACGTGGCCCCTGGCATCGAGCATCAGGCCGTCGTGGATAGCCGGGTCCTGCCACTCGGCGCGGGCCAGCACCTGGTCGAGCCGGTTGAGGTGTTTGATGCCCGCCAGCGCCGGCTGCAGCGACAGCCGCGTCTTGCACCAGCGCAGGCGCAGCGCGCCCGGCGTCGGCGGCAGCGCGTGCAGGGACAGCACCAGGGCGGGCTCGGGCGCTGCGGGCGGCGCGTAGCCACGGCCACCGGCGCCGCGGGTCAGCAGCAGCTTCAGCACCGCCTGTTCCGGCGCGGCCTCGAGCAACTGACCAGCCTGCGCCTTCAGCCAACCGGCGTCGGGCGCCGGGAAACCCAGCACGGTGGCGCCGCGGGCCAGCCGGGCAAGGTGCGTGTCCCACCAGGGAATGCGCCCCGCGGCGACCCGCATGGTTTCGAACAGGCCGTCGCCGTAGGCAAGGCCGCGGTCGGCGGGATCAAGCGCCGGTACGGCTTCGCGGCCGAGGAACAGGCGGGTGGCGAGCGCGCTCACCCGGTGGCCCCCAGCGCACGCAGCAGGCCGCGGGCCTTGGCGCGGGTTTCTTCGAGTTCGCGGTCCGCATCGGAGTCCACGACGATGCCGGCGCCGGTGCGGAACTGCAGCTGGTCGCCGTCGAGCCAGGCGCTGCGGATCAGGATGTTCAGGTCCATGTCGCCATCATGGCCCAGGTAGCCGAAAGCGCCGGTGTAGGCGCCCCGCCCTTCGCCTTCGAGCTCGGCGATGATTTCCATGCAGCGCACCTTCGGCGCCCCGGTGATCGTGCCGCCGGGGAACACGGCGCGCACGACCGCGCCCGGCGTCGCACCCTCGCGCAGCGTGCCGGTGACGTTGGAAACGATGTGGTGCACGTGGGCGTAACTTTCCACGCCCATCAGCTCGTCCACGCGCACGCTGCCGGGTTCGCAGACGCGGCCCAGGTCATTGCGCTCGAGATCTATGAGCATCACGTGTTCGGCGCGTTCCTTGGGGTTGCCGACCAGGTCGCGGATGCGGGCCTGGTCGTCGTCGCCGGGAAAACGCGGGCGGGTACCGGCGATCGGGCGCGTGTCGACGCGGCGGCCGCGCACCGACACCAGGCGCTCGGGCGACGAACTCAGCAGCGCGGCGTCACCATGGCGCATCAGGCCGGCGAAGGGCGCGGGATTGTTCTCGCGCAGCCGCGCATACACGGCGGCCGGGTCCGGCGCCGATTCGAAGCGGGCGCGCCAGGCGCGCGACAGGTTCACCTGGAAGACGTCGCCGGCGCGCAGGTAGTCGTGGATGCGGGCGACGCCGTCGGTGAAGCGGCCGGGCCGGTCTTCCTCGAGCACGGGCGGCGCGAATCCGCCGGCTTCCGGTGCCATCGCCGCGCCGGCCAGTTCATCGAGCCAGTGCGCCGAACCGGCTTCGGCGACGGCCAGGCACCGGCCGCTGTCGCGGTCGCGCAGCACGGCGGCCGGGCAGCGCCAGGCAATCGCCACCGGCAGCGGGCCGGGCGCCAGGGGCAGCCGCAGCCGCGGTTCCACCTGCGCCGCCAGTTCGTAGGCCAGGAACAGGGCCCAGCCACCCCGGAACGGCAGGGCCGGGTCGCCGGGCGGCTGCCGCGCCGCCGACCAGCGGGCATCGAGTTCGCCCAGGAAATCCAGGCCAATGACCGCGCCGTCGGGCAGGGATCGCACGTGGCCGTCCACGTCCAGGCGCAGGCCCTCGCCGTCTGTGGCCAGCAGCAGGTCCCAGCGGGAAAGTGCGTTGCCGCCCGCCACGCTTTCGAGCAGCAGCGGGAAACGGGCCGGATCGGCCGACTGCAGGCGCAGCAGGTCGGTGCCCGGCGGCAGCGCGAGGGTGTTCATCGCGGGGGCCGGGCCTGCCGGTTTCAGAGCCGCTTGAACACCAGGCTGCCGTTGGTGCCGCCGAAGCCGAAACCATTCGACACAGCCACGTCCACCTGCACCTGGCGCGCGATGTTGGGCACGTAGTCGAGGTCGCAGCCTTCGCCGGGCGCGTCGAGGTTGATGGTCGGCGGGATCACGCCGGTGTGCAGCGCCATCACGGTGAACACCGCCTCGACGCCGCCGGCGGCGCCGAGCAGGTGGCCGGTCATCGACTTGGTGGAGCTGACCATGGTCTTGTGGGCGTGTTCGCCCAGCGCGCTCTTGATCGCCAGGGTTTCGCCCAGGTCGCCCAGCGGCGTGGAGGTGCCGTGGGCATTGAGGTAACCGACCTGTTCGGCGTTGACGCCGGCGTCCTTGAGCGCGGCGCGCATGCAGCGCGCGGCGCCGTCGCCCGATTCGCTGGGCGCGGTCATGTGGAAGGCGTCGGAAGTGGCGCCGAAGCCGGCGAGCTCGCAGTAGATGCGGGCGCCGCGGGCCTTGGCGTGTTCGTACTCTTCCAGGACCAGGATGCCGGCGCCGTCGCCCAGCACGAAGCCGTCGCGGTCCTTGTCCCAGGGCCGGGAGGCGCGGGTCGGGTCGTCGTTGCGGGTGGACATGGCCTTCATCGAGCAGAAGCCGCCCACCGAGGTCGGCGTGCAGCCGTGCTCGGCGCCGCCGGCCACCATGATGTCGGCGTCGCCGTACTGGATCATGCGCATGGCCATGCCGATCGAATGGTTGGCCGTGGCGCAGGCCGACACCGCCGAGAAGTTGGGACCCTTGATGCCCTTGAGGATCGTCAGCTGGCCCGGAAGCATGTTGATGATGGTGCTGGGCACGTAGAAGGGCGAGATCTTGCGCGGGCCGCCTTCGTGCAGGGCGATGGCGGTGTCTTCGATGCCACGCACGCCGCCGATGCCCGAACCGACCAGGGCGCCGATGCGTTCGGCGTTTTCGTCGGTGATCTCCAGGCCGGCGTCGTCGATCGCCTGGAAGCTGGCGGCCAGGCCGTAGTGGATGAAGGTGTCCATCTTCTTGACGTCTTTCGGCGGCAGGAAGGACTTGGCATCAAAATCGCGCACCTCGCCGGCGATGCGGGTGGCATAGGCCGAGGCATCGAAGTGGGTGATCTGGCCGATGCCGCTGCGGCCGGCCTCGATGCTTTCCCAGGCCGAGGCCAGGGTATTGCCGATGGGCGAGACGATGCCCATGCCGGTGACGACGACGCGACGATGACTCATGGCGAAACTCCGCGATGGATTCAGGGTGTGCGGCCAGGCCGCACCTGCGCCGGCGATCATGCCGACATTTGGACCGGATGCCGCAAACGCGCAGGGCCGCGCAAGCGCGGCCCCGGCGTAACTCCCGTCAGGCGGTCAGGCCTTGACGTGGGCCTTGATGTAGTCGATGGCCTGCTGGACCGAGGTGATCTTCTCAGCCTCTTCGTCCGGGATCTCGCACTCGAACTCTTCCTCGAGGGCCATGACCAGCTCGACGGTGTCCAGCGAGTCGGCGCCGAGGTCGTCCACGAACGAGGCGTTCACGGTGACTTCTTCTTCCTTCACGCCCAACTGCTCGATGACGATTTTCTTGACGCGTTCTTCGATGCTGCTCATGGATCTGTCTCCTCCCGGAGGGATGTTTGCGGGCGCATTGTAATCAAATGCCGGCCGCGGCGGGCGCCGGACGCGCCGCGGCCTGGGATCGGGTGGCTGGATTCTAACGCAAATCCAGCCGCCACAAGGACTTAGGGCATGTACATGCCGCCGTTTACATGCAGGGTTTCGCCGGTGATGTAGGCCGCAGCCGGACTGGCCAGGAAGCCAACGGCCCGGGCGATGTCGGCCGGTTCGCCGAGTCTGCCCAGGGCGATCTGGCCCACCAGCGCCTCGCGCGAGGCCTCCGGCAGGTCCTTGGTCATGTCGGTCTGGATGAAGCCCGGGGCGACCACGTTGACCGTGACGCCGCGGCTGCCGATTTCCTTGGCCAGCGACTTGCTGAAGGCAATGATGCCGGCCTTGGCCGCCGCGTAGTTGGCCTGGCCGGCATTGCCGGTGACGCCGATGACCGAGGCGATGTTGATGATCCGGCCCTTGCGCGCCTTCATCATGCCGCGCATCACCGCCTTGGAGGTCCGGAACACCGAGCTGAGGTTGGTGTCGAGGATGGCCTGCCAGTCCTCGTCCTTCATGCGCATCAGCAGGTTGTCGCGGGTGATGCCGGCGTTGTTGACCAGGATGGAGATGGCGCCGAAGGACTTGGCGATCTCATCGAGCACGGCTTCGACGTCGGCGCTGGAGGAAACGTCGAGCTTGCGCCCCGCCCCGCCCGACGCCGCCAGGCGCTCGCCGATCGCGGCGGCGCCGGCGTCGCTGGTCGCGGTGCCAATGACGGTGGCGCCCATGGCCGCCAGCTCGTCGGCGATCGCCGCACCGATACCCCGGCTCGCACCGGTCACCAGCGCGATCTCACCCTTCAGTTGTTCGGACATCGTATTTCTCCAGGACCTTGTTTCAGTCTTTCCAATCCGACAAGGCGGAATCGAAGTCGGCGGGGGTGCCCAGGGCGCGGGCGTCGAGGGATTTGTCGATGCGTTTGGCCAGGCCGGCAAGCACCTTGCCGGGGCCGCATTCGGCGATGCGGGTGGCGCCCTTCGCGGCCAGGGCCTGAACGCATTCGGTCCAGCGCACCGGCAGGTAGAGCTGGCGCACCAGCGCGTCGCGGATGGCCTGCACGCCTTCGTGCACTTCGCCGTCGACGTTCTGCACCACCGGCAGCTGCGGTTCGCGCCAGTCCATGCCGGCCATGACTTCCGAAAGACGATTGGCCGCCTCGCGCATCAGCGGCGTGTGCGAAGGCACCGACACCGCCAGCTTCACCAGCTTGCGCACGCCACGCGCCTGCAGTTCGGCGATGGCGCGGTCCACCGCGGCGGCGTGGCCGCCGATGACCACCTGGCCCGGCGAATTGAAATTGGCCGGCACCACGACATCCTCGCCGGAAACGGCCGCGCAGACTTCCGCGACCAGTTCGTCTTCCGTGCCCAGCACCGCGGCCATGGCGCCGGTGCCCGCGGGCACCGACTGCTGCATCAGCCGGCCGCGTTCGCGCACCAGGCGGGCGGCGTCGGCCAGCGACAGCGAACCGGCGGCGACCAGCGCCGCGTATTCACCCAGGCTGTGGCCGGCCAGCAGCTGCGGGCGGGCGCCACCGCGCGCGCACCAGGCGCGCCAGGTCGCCACGCCGGCGGCAAGCAGGGCCGGCTGGGTGAACTCGGTCTGGTTGAGCTGCTCTTCGGGACCCTGCTGCGACAGTGCCCACAGGTCCACGCCGGCACCCTGCGAAGCTTCGTCGAAAGCGGCGCGCGCCTCCGGATGGGCGGCGGCGAGTTCGGCCAGCATGCCCAGCGACTGGGAGCCCTGGCCGGGAAATACGAAAGCGATGGTCTGGCTCATCGGCGGTCCGGTCTGCGTAATCGGCGAATGATAAGCGACACGGGCGGCAAACCGTCTGTACCGCCGCGTAGGGTCAGGCGGTGGCGCGCGCCAGGCTGGTCAGGGCTTCGGCGACGTCGCGCGAACGCCGTCCGAACAGGCAGGCCAGCGGCGACAGCCAGCACAGCCGCGAGGCCACGCGCGCGACTTCGGCGCGCACTTCAGGGGTTTCCCGCGCCAGGTGGGCCTGCAGCAGGCGGACGTGTTCGCCTTTCTGGCCGGACAGGAAACGCGCGGTCGAGTGCGCGTAGAACAGCACGTCGCGCGCCTGCGCCGCCGGCAGCGACATGCTCGTGCCGGGGTCTTCCTCGAGATCGATGAAGCCGATGCGGCCGTCGCGCACCGTCATGTTGCGGGCGAAGGCCTGGCTCAGGTAACCGCCGCGGGCATGCAGCGCGGCCAGCGCATCGAGCCCGAGCTGCACGAGGTCGCGGCGCTTGCCGGCATCGGGCTCGGCACGGCAGACCAAGGCCAGGGTCGGGCCCAGGTCGCCAAGCAGGAGTTCGCGATCGCCCACGGCCAGTAGCGGCGGCACGTTGGCGCCGAGCGCGGCGAGGCGGTTGATCATGGCCTGTTCGGTGCGGCAGGCCAGTTCGGGCGAAAGCGGCATCGGCGCCAGCAGCGCGTTCGCGCCCAGGCGCCGCGCCACCCAGCGCAGCGCGGCGATGCGCCGGCGGTGGCCGCCATCGGCATAGGTCTTTCGCCAGGCGACCTGGCCTTGCCAGCTTTCGCGCCGGACCCGCGTCGCCGCCATGGTCAGTAGCGGATGAGCGCCGAGCCCCAGGTGAAGCCGCCGCCGAAGGCTTCAAGCAGCAGCAGCTGGCCGCGCTGCACCTTGCCCGAGCGCACGGCCTCGTCCAGCGCCAGCGGCACCGAGCCCGAGGACGTATTGCCGTGTTTGTGCACGGTGACGATGACACGGTCCATCGGCATTTCCAGCCGCTTGGCGGTCGCTTCGATGATGCGCAGGTTGGCCTGGTGCGGGATAAGCCAGTCCAGGTCGGACTTGTCCAGGCCATTGGCGGCCAGGGTTTCGTCGACCACCGCGTCGAGCGCCTTGACCGCATGCTTGAAGACTTCGTTGCCGGTCATCAGCACGCGCACGCCGGCATTCTTTTCCTCGGGCTTGAAGCCCACGGAAACGCCGACCGGGTTGTACAGCAGTTCCTTCTTGCCGCCGTCGGCGTGCAGGTGGGTCGAGAGGATGCCGGCTTCGGCATCGGCCTTGAGCACCACCGCGCCGGCACCGTCGCCAAACAGCACGCAGGTGTTGCGGTCGGACCAGTCGAGCATGCGGGTCAGGGTTTCGGCGCCGATAACCAGCACGGTGCGGGCGTTGCCCGAGCGCACGAAGGCGTCGGCGACGCTGAGCGCGTAGATGAAACCGGAACAGGCGGCGTTGACGTCGAACGCGGCGCAGCCGTTCGCGCCCAGGCGGTGCTGCACCAGGCAGGCCGTGGACGGGAAGATCAGGTCGGGCGTGGTGGTGCCCAGGATGATCATGTCGAGCTGGTCGGCGGTGACGCCGGCCGCTTCCATGGCCGCACGCGCGGCGCGTTCGGCGAGGTCGGCGGTGGTTTCACCCTCGACCACCACGTGGCGCTGGCGGATGCCGGTGCGCGAGGCGATCCATTCGTCGGTGGTTTCGACGAACTGTTCGAGGTCCTTGTTGGTAAGGACCTTTTCGGGCAGGGCGCTGCCCGTCCCTGCAATACGCGAGAACACGGCCATGGTCACTTCCTCTGCCAACCGTCAAAAACGCACGCGGCGGGCCTGGCCCGCCGCGCAAGGCTCACGTTAGGCCAGCCCCTGCGACGGCAGGGTGCGGCCAAGGGCCTCAGTCTTCCTCGACCACCGAGGTCTTGGTCGCGATGACCTTGCGACCGCGGTAGTAGCCGTCCTTGGTGACGTGGTGGCGCAGGTGGGTCTCGCCCGTGGTCGGGTCGGTGGCCAGCTGCTTGGCGGTGAGGGAGTCGTGCGCGCGGCGCTGGCCGCGGCGGGACGGGGAAACACGGGACTTCTGGACGGCCATGGCTTGTCTCCAACTACTTCTTCTGTTCCTTCAACGCGGCGAGCGCGGCGAAAGGGTTTGGTTTCTCTTCCTCTTCTTCGGCTTCATCGGGCCATTGGGGCTCGATTTCCGCAGAATCGGGGTCGATCGGTACCACCGGCACGGCAAGGATCAGTTCGTCCTCGACCAGGCCGGCAGGGTTGAGCTCGCCACTGGCGTCGAGCAGGAGGGGTTCGACGCCCTCCGGCAAGGCTGCTTCCTGCGACTCGTCGGTGATCAGGCCCAGGCGCTGGTCTATGCGCACCGGATGCAGGAACCGTTCGAGCGTACGCTGGCACAGCAGCGGCAATTCGGCCTCGGCACGAACTTCGACGTAGCGCATACCCAACGCGTCCACGCCGAATTCGACCTCGAACCGGCAATCTCCCTCGGCGTCCGCCAGCACCGGTCGCAGCCGGGGCATCCCGGACAGCGGCAGGCGGCCATCGAACAGCCGTTTGGCCGCAACCATGCGCCAGGCATCAAGCACAGGGGGCAAGGGAGCGGACATAAGCGCGGGATTTTAGGCTCCGCACCCAGCGATGTCAAACCTTAAGTGACTGGACCGACAGGGGTTTGCCGCCCGCCGCGACGCTGGTGCAGACTGCCCCCAGCCAACGGAAAACCGCATGGATACCCTTATAACCCTCGGGCTGGCCAGCCTGGCCCTGGCCGCCGCCCTGCTTTGGTGGATCCTGCGCGGCCGGCGCCGGGAACGCAGCCTGGTGCGCCTGCTCGACCTCGCCGACGAAATGGAAGGCCTGCTCGACCGCAGCCAGGTGCACATGCAGTCCCTGCAGACCGTGGTCGGGCGCGTGCCCGCCGACATGGCGGCCGTGGCCCAGGCCTCGCTCGAAAGCGCCCTGCCCGTGCGCGAGGCCAAGCGCGACCTGCTCCAGCACCGCCTGTGGATAAAACACCACGGCCAGGACGCCCGCCAGGCCGAGCTTGACGCCGCCTGCGCCGCCCTGGACCGGGCCCGTGAACGCCTGGCCGGCGGCCTGGCCGAGCTTGAGCGCGCCGGCGCCGAACTGGCCCAGGCCACCGAAGCCAGCGAGCTGGCCGCCGTGCGCGAGCCCCCCACCCTGCGCCGGCCTGCGTCCAAGCCGTGACGCCGCTGATCCTGGCCTCCACCTCGCGCTACCGGCGCGAGCTGCTTGAGCGCCTCGCCCTGCCCTTCAGCGTTGAACGCCCCGACGTCGACGAAAGCCAGCGGCCCGGCGAAAGCCCGCTGGCCCTGGCCCGCCGCCTGGCCGAAGCCAAGGCCCGCGCCGTGGCCGCATCCCGGCCCGAGGCCTGGGTCATCGGTTCGGATCAGGTCGCCGAGCGCGACGGCCAGCCGGTCGGCAAACCCGGTGACCCGGCCACGGCGATCGCCCAGCTGCTGGCCGCCTCCGGCCGGGAGCAGCACTTCCACACGGCCTTTTGCCTGTTCCGGCAGGCCGATGGCGGCCTGTTCGCCGGCGAGGACCTCACCGTAGTGCGCTTCCGCGACCTGCAGCCGGACGAAGTGGCGCGTTACGTGGCCGCCGAACAGCCGCTGGACTGCGCCGGCAGTTTCAAGTGCGAAGGCCTGGGCATAAGCCTGTTCGAGGCCATCGACACCCGCGATCCCACGGCCCTGGTGGGCCTACCGCTGATCGCCCTGTCCGCCGCCCTGCGCCGCGCCGGCTTCCGCCTGCCCTGAGGGTCGCCAGGTCACCGGCTGTGCCGGCCAGTCCTCGACGCCGCCCTCGGCGGTGAACAGCCGAAGGCCCAGCCAGGCACGGCCGGCAGCCGCGCCGGGGACGGCCGGCATCGTCAGCCGGAAACCAACGCGGTCGCCGTCGGCCGGCGCCAGGTCCCAATAATTGGCGACATCCGGACGCGGCAAGCCGGGCTCCGCCTCCGCCACGACCTTGCCGCCCAGCAGGAATTCGACCCGGGTGACCCGGCTGCCGGACTTGAGCGCCCAGCCTCGCACTTCGTCGCCCGGCGCCAGGCGCGCGCCGCGGGCCGGCGCCTCGAGCCAGGCCAGGGCCGGCAGGCTGCAGTTGCCCGCGGACATCGCCGCGTCCTGCCGCTGCAGTTGAAAACGCAGGAAACGCTTGCGCCCGTGGTCCACGTTCAGCACGCGCGGCGCCGGCAGGCGGCCGGCGCGGTCGCACAGCTCGCGGTAGGCCGCCAGCCGCTGGCGCAGCGGCCGCGCCGTGTCTTCGACCACCAGCAGGACCGGCCGCCCCGCCCAGTCGCGGGCACCGTCGTCGACCTGCCCCCAGTCCGCCAGTTGCACCGACCGGCCGTGTTTTTCATTGAGCGGATGCGGCAGCACGCGCACGTCGTCGCGGCCCAGCGCCAGCCGCAGCTGCGCGGCCAGCATGAAGTTGTCGGCCACCAGCACCGTGTTGGCCGGCATCGCACGCAGGTCTTCGCGCACCGCCGCCGCGGCCTCCGACCAGCCACTGATGTTGTCGGCGTAGGCCGGACCCGCGGCCAGCCAGCCGCGGCCCTGCGCGCTGGCAAGCAGCGCCAGGTAGGCCAGCAACACGGCCAGCCCAAGCCCCGCCGCCGCATGCAGCCAGACGCGCGCACGGGGCCGCCAGCGCGCCAGCACCGGCGGCGCCACGCAGCACAGCGCGAGCCAGCCCGCCAGCGGCCAGTGGAAGCTCACGCGTTCGGCGTCGGTGAAAAACCCGAAGACGAAATAACCGGGCACCGCGACCAGGCCCAGGCCGAGCATGAAGGCCCAGGCCGGTTCACCGTCGCGCCGGCGCCGCCAGCATTCGATCAACGACTGCACCAGCAGCCAGGCCAGCGGCGGCGTCAGCAGCAGCACCTGCACCAGCGGCCACCACAGGCCGCGCCACTGCGGCTGCCAGGGGTGGCGGTCGACGAACTGGAAGCCCAGGCCGGCGCCGGCGTGCGACAGGTTCCAGGCCAGCACCGGCACCCAGGCAAGCGCACCGACGGCCAGCGCGGTCCAGAAACCCGGATGCCGCAGCAAGGCGCGTCCGGCCGGCGTGCAGGCCAGGCCAGCGGCGCCGGCCAGCACCACCAGCGCGAACCGGTAGTGCGCGAACGCCCCCATCGCCAGCGCCAGCGCCAGCTGCACCAGGCCCCAGGTCGTGACCCGGCGCATCAGCGACGCAAACGCATCCAGGCAAAGCAGCGCCGCGACCAGCATCGGCACGTCCGGCAGCGCCAGCACGCCCATCAGCCCGGCCAGCGGCATCAGCAGCGCCAGCAGGCCCGCCTGCCAGCCGGCTTCGGCGCCGAACCAGCGCCGCGTGATGCGCACCACCAGCCACGGCAGAAGCGCGCCGAGCAGCACGAACGGCAGGCGCAGCGCGAACACGCCCTGCCCGCCCACTTGCGCGCCAATCCACGCGATCCAGGCGGTAAGCCCCGGCAGGTCGGAATACACCCAGGCCGGATGCCGCGCTTCCCACGCATAAAACGCTTCGTCGCCGAACGGCTGCAGCGTCGCCGCCAGCACCAGCTTCGCCAGCAGCAGCAAGGCCCACAGCGCGAGGAACTTCACGCGTTTCGAACTGGTCCGCATGCCAGCATCCACAAGGTATCCTTCCTTAACTCAACGCCGGGACGCACGCATGCACGCGCAGGCCAAACAAGCCGACATCCTACCCGAGCGCACCCGCCAGGCCCTCGACGACGCCCTGGCCCAGGTCAACCAGCTGGTGCTGGGCAAACCACGCGAAGTGAAGCTGGCGTTCACCACGCTGCTGGCCGGCGGCCACCTGCTCATCGAAGACCTGCCCGGCCTGGGCAAGACCACCCTGGCGCGCGCCATGGCCGCGACCCTGGGCCTGGATTTCCAGCGCATGCAGTTCACGTCCGACCTGCTGCCCTCGGACATCATCGGCGTGTCCATCTACGACCAGGCCGCGCGCGAGTTCCGCTTCCACCCCGGCCCGGTGTTCACCCAGCTGCTGCTGGCGGACGAAATCAACCGCGCGCCGCCGCGCACGCAAAGCGCCCTGCTTGAAGCCATGGCCGAACACCAGGTCACGCTCGACGGCACCACGCACGCGCTGTCGCAGCCGTTTTTCGTGATCGCCACGCAAAACCCGGTCGACCTGGCCGGCACGTTCCCGCTGCCCGATTCGCAGATGGACCGGTTCCTGCTGCGCCTGCACCTGGGTTATCCCGACGCCAGCGCCGAACGCGAGATGCTGGCCGGCGCCGATCGCCGCGACCTCATCGCGCACTCCATGCCGCGCCTGTCCGCCGAAGAGGTTCTGGCGCTTCGCACGGCGGTGGGCAATGTGCACGCCAGCGACGCGCTGGTGGCCTACGTGCAGGCCCTGCTGCAGGAGAGCCGCCGGCACCCGGGCGTGCAGGTCGGGCTGTCGCCGCGCGCCGGCCTGGGCCTGCTGCGCGGCGCCCGCGCCCTGGCCCTGCTCGACGGTCGCGACCACGCGCTGCCCGAGGACGTGCAGGCGCTGTTCGCCGCCGTTTCCGCACACCGGCTGGTGCCCGAGTCCGAGGCCGAGGGCCGCGATTCGCTCGCCCAGGGCATTCTTCGCGCGGTGGCCGTGGACTGATCCGTGGCGCGCACGCCCGACCTCGTCGACCGCTTCAGCGAACGGCTCGCCCGGCTGCCGCTGGTCAAACCACGCCAGGTCGAAGACCTGCCGGTGCACATCGACCGTCGCCGCATCTACGTGCTGCCCACCGGCTTCGGCCTGTTCCTGTCGCTGATGCTGGTGGCGATGGTGCTGGGCGGCCTGAACTACAACAACAACCCCGCCCTGCTGCTGGCTTTCGTCACCATCGCGGTGGCGCACAACTCGCTGGTGCAGGCGCACCTCACGCTTTCCGGCCTGCGGCTGGTGGCGCTGCACGCCGAACCGGTGTTCGCCGGCCGGTCCATCGCGGTGCGCGCCGCCTTTGAAGCCACCGGTCTGCGCCGCCGCCCCGGCCTGGAGCTGCGCGCGGGCGATGCCGAAAGTTTCCTCGACATGGCGCCGGGCGAACGCGCCGAAGTCACCTTGGTGCTGGCGACACGCCGCCGCGGCTGGCTCGATGTCGGCCGCCTGCGTCTGTCGACCATCCGTCCGCTGGGCCTGGCCCGGGCCTGGACCTGGCTGCTGCCGCGCACCCGCCTGCTGGTTTATCCCTGCCCGGAAACCGGCCAGGTGCCGCTGCCCGACCACGGCGGCGACAGCACCTCGCGCCGCACCCGCCAGCACGGCGAACAGCCACACCACCTGCGCGAATACCGGCCCGGCGACGCGCTCAAACAGGTCGCCTGGAAACCCTCGGCGCGCGCCGAGCGCCTGCTGGTGCGTGAATACGAAGCCAGCGCCCCGCGCGAACTCGAACTCGACTGGGACACGCTGCATGGCATGGCCCACGAAGCCCGCATCCGCCGGCTGGCGCGCTGGGTGGTGGACGCCGAACGCCTGGGCCACCGCTACCGCCTGCACCTGCCCGCCGCCACCCTCGGCCCCGGCCGTGGCCCCGACCACCGCCATGCCTGCCTGCGCGCCCTGGCGCTGATGCCCCATGGCTGATCCGCTGCCGACGCCGCTGCGCCGCTGGTGCATGGCCGCCGCCGGCGCCTGCCTGCTGCCCCTGCTGCTGCAGGTGCCGGCCGGGCTGGCGTTCGCGCTGGGCGGCATCGCCGGCCTGGGCTACGTGTTCGACCGACGCTGGCCCGGCCTGCTGCGCATGGCGGTGGTGGTGATGGTGATGGGTTACCTGCTTTTCACCTTCGGCTTCAACCTGGGCCGCGACACCGGCACCGCGCTTCTGGCCACCCTGCTGGCGGTGAAACCCGGCGAAACCCGCACCCTGCGCGATGCCCGCAGCCTGCTTGGTTTTTCGCTGTTCGCGCCCTTCGCGGCCTTCCTGCAGGACCAGGGGCCACTGGTGCTGCTGCTGGCGATGCTGGCGCTGGGCCTGCTGCTGGTCGGGCTGGCGATGCTGGCCGAACACCGGCCGCTCGCGCGGTGGCGATCGCACTGCCGCTGGCGCTGGCCGCGTTCTGGCTGTTCCCGCGCCTGTCGACGCCGCTATGGGGCATGCCCGAAAACGTGCTGGGCCAGGGCGGGCTGGGCGAAAGCATGAGCCCCGACCAGTGGGTGGACATGTTCGCCGACGACGGCCCGGCCCTGCGCGTGCGTTTCCTGGACCCGCCGCCACCGCCGCAGCAGATGTACTGGCGCGCGCAGGTGCTGTGGAACTTCGATGGCGGCAGCTGGACACGCGAACCGGGCATCCAGGGCCTGGCCGCGGCGCGGGTGGAGGCGGGCAACAGCGTGCTGCGCTACGAAGTCACGCTCGAACCCACCGACCAGAACTACCTGGCGGTGATGGACCTGCCGATGCAGGCGCCCGACGGCGGTCGCCTGCTTGCCGATGCCAGCGTGGTCACTTCGTCACCGGTGAGCCGCATGCGCAAGTACGAGGCGGTGTCGGCGCCCGGCGGCCGGCTCGGCATCGAACTTGAACCGGGCGTGCGCCGGCTGGCAACGCGCCTGCCGGCGGACTTCAACCCGCGCACGCTGGCGCTTGGCCGGCAGTGGCGCGCCGAAGCCGGCGACAACGACGCCCTGGTGGTGCAGCGCGCGCTGGACTGGATCGACCGGGAGTTCAGCTACAGCCTGTCGGTGCCACCCACCGGGCGCCATGCCGTCGATGAATTCCTGTTCGACACAAAGATCGGTTTTTGCCAGCACTACAGCTCCGCCTTCGCGGTGCTGATGCGCTCGGCCGGCATTCCCACCCGCGTGGTGCTGGGTTACGCCGGCGGCTACCGCAACCCCTATGCCGACTACTGGGTGGTGCGGCGCATGGACGCGCATGCCTGGAACGAGGTCTGGCTCGAAGACCGCGGCTGGGTGCGCGTGGACCCGACCGCCGCCGTGGCGCCGGTGCGCGTGCTCGACACCGTGGCCGACCGCCAGCGCAGCGAAGCCTTGCTGCCCGAAGGCCTGGCGCCGGTGCGCGACCTGGCCGACTGGGCCCGACGCGGCTGGAACGACCTGGTCCTGGCCTTCGATGCCGAGCGCCAGGCGAAGCTGTTCCGGCCGCTGGGCGTCGACCAGGCCAGCGCCACCCAGCTTGGCCTGGCCTTCGCGGTCGGCGCCGGCGCGGTGATGCTGCTGACCCTGTGGTACCTGATGCGCGGCCAGCCGGCCAGCCGCGATCCGCTGGTGGCGGCCTGGCTGGAATTCGTCAAGCGCCTGCGCCGGGCCGGCCTGGCCAAGGATCCTTCGGAGCCACCGATCGCGTTTGGCCGCCGCCTGTCAGCGGCCCTGCCCGCCCGGTCGGCGGAACTGGAATCGCTCAGCCGGCGTTATGCCGCCTGCCGCTACGCTCGCGGGGGATTGCCCGACGACGAACAACGCCAGCTTATTGCCGAACTGCGCGCGTTCCGCCCCGGCAAACCACCCCGCCCCACCGGAGACTCCCGATGAACCGTTTGCCGACCCGCCTGCTTCCCGTGTTCGCCGCACTGGCCCTGGCCGGCTGCGTTTCCGCGCCCAAGGTGCTCGACGGCGCCTATGCCCCGGTGCAGCCGGGTGACGTCGCCCGCTCCGGCGCCACCGGCGACATCGTCCGCTGGGGCGGCCGCATCGTGCGCGTCGATCCGCTGGCGGCGCAGAGCTGCTTCGAAATCGTCGGCGTTCGCGTGGGCGCCGACGGCCGCCCGCTGGCGCGCGACCAGAGCGACGGCCGCTTCATCGCCTGCCGCGCCGGTTTCTACGATCCGGAAGTGTTCCAGGCCGGCCGCGAGGTCACCATTACCGGCCGCGTCACCGGCTTTGAAACCCGGAAGGTCGGCGACTACGACTACCGCTACCCGAGCGTCGCCGCCGACGTCATCTACCTGTGGCCCGAGCGCAAGGACGTCGACGTCATCGTCGAACGCTACCCGTTCTGGTGGTAATACCGGCCGGTCTCAGCCGGGCGGCCAGGCCATGGCGCGCCCGGCCAGCAGGTGCAGGTGGATGTGGTACACAGACTGGCCGCCGTCGCCGTTGCAGTTGATGACGACGCGATAACCCTTTTCGGCGAAACCTTCGGCCTTGGCGAACGCCGTCGCGGCGGCCACCAGGCGGGCCACCACGGCTTCGTCGCCAGGGGCCAGGTCGTTCAGCGTCGCCACGGGCGTCTTGGGAATGAACAACACATGCACCGGCGCCTGCGGATTGATGTCGCGGAATGCCAGCACCTGCTCGTCTTCGTAGACGATGTCGGCGGGGATCTCGCGCGCGATGATCTTGTCGAAGATCGTAGCCATCTTTGGCTCCTCAGGAAGTGATCTGCGTGCGCGAACCGAAGGCATGCGCCAGCGTGCCGCGGTCCACGAATTCAAGCTCCCCGCCCAGCGGCACGCCGTGGGCCAGGCGGCTGGGGCTGACGCCGGCCTGGTGCGCCAGCTGCGCCAGGTAATGCGCGGTGGCCTCGCCTTCGACGGTGGGATTGGTGGCGATGATCAGCTCGCGCACTTCGCCCTGGGCCAGGCGCGCAGCCAGCCGGTCCAGGCCCAGTTCGCGCGGGCCGATGCCGTCCAGCGGCGACAGCCGACCCTGCAGCACGAAATACAGGCCGCGGTAGCCGGTGGCGGTTTCGATCGCCAGCCGGTCGGCCGGTGATTCGATGGCGCACAGCAGGCTGCGTTCGCGCGAGCCGCTGGCGCAGATCGCGCACACCGGAGTTTCGCTGAAGTCGCGGCAGGTTTCGCAGTGCCCGACGTTTTCCACCGCCTCGGCCAGCGCCGCGGACAGCCGCAGGCCGCCCTCGCGGTCGCGTTCGAGCAGGTGGTAGGCCATGCGCTGCGCCGACTTCTGGCCGACGCCGGGCAGGCAGCGCAGGGCCTCGATCAGCTGCGACAGCAGCGGCGAGGCGCTCACGGGCGGCTCAGAACATGCCCGGCAGTTTCATGCCCGGCGGGATCGGCATGCCCGCGGTGGCCGCCGACATGCGCTTCTGGCTTTCTTCGTTGGCCTTGTTCACCGCGTCGTTGAAGGCGGCGGTGACCAGGTCTTCGAGCATTTCGGCGTCGGACAGCACCGACGGGTCGATGCGCACGGCGCGGCATTCCATCTTGCCGGTCAGGGTGATCTTGACCATGCCGCCGCCGGACTGGCCCTGCACCTCCAGGCCGCCCAGTTCTTCCTGGGCCTTCTTGAGGTTGTCCTGCATGCGCTGGGCCTGCTGCATGAGTTGGGCGATGTTGCCTCGCATGGTGGTTTCCTTTGCTGTCAGTGTTCGTCGAGGGGACGGACGGAATCGGGAACAAGCCGGGCGCCGAGCTGCACGAGCCGGGCAACCACGGGGTCGGCCAGGAAGTCGGCCTCGGCGTCGGCCTGGCGCTCGCCGCGCTGGCGTTCGGTGCGCGCGTGCAGGGTTTCGGCACCGGCGGCGGCGCGCGCGGATTCAAAGCGCACCTGCGGCGCCTGGCCCAGCGGGCCGGCCAGGGCCTGGGTCAGCTGGCGCACCAGCGATTCGCTGCGCAGGTGGTCGAAGCTGTCGGGCAGCGACAGCGACAGCACGCCGTCGCTGAAGCCGCAGAAGGCGCAGTGCGCCGCCAGTTCGCGTACCGGGCCGCGCAGGCCGGCGTCGGCCACCAGGTCCAGCCAGTCTTCGACGGTGGCCAGGCGCGACGGGGCACCCGCCGCGACGGGCGCGGCCGGAGCCGCCGGGGCTTGAACCGGTGAAGGTGCGGGTGCCGGCACGGAGGCAGGCGCGGGCTCGGCCCCCCTGGCGACGGGTTGCTGCATCGGCGGTCGCGCCGGAGCCGGAGCCGGGGCCGGTGCAGCCACGGCAGGCGGCCGCTGGCTGGCCGCGGAGGCTGCCGCGCTCGGGGCCGGCGCCGCAGAAGCCGTGCCCTGGCCGATCGCCGCCGGGCGGGCGCCACTGCCCTGCCCGGCCGGCCGGAAAGCCAGCATGCGCAGCAGGGTCATTTCAAAGCCGGTGCGTGGGCTGGGCGCCAGGCCCAGGTCGCGGCGGCCGGTGACCGCCATCTGGTACCAAAGCTGCACCAGCTCGGCCGAATGACTGGCCGCCAGGCCGGCCCAGGCCGCGGGCAGGTCCTCGCCGGCGGCGCCGGGCACCAGCTGCTGCAGCTGGATGCGGTGCAGGGCGACGGCCAGGTCTTCGAGCACGTGGCCAAAATCCGGCGAATAGGCCGCCAGCGCCTCGATGCGCTGCATCAGCGCGGCGCCGTCGCCGGCGCCCAGGGCCTCGAGCAGGCCACCGACCTGGCCACGGTCGACGGTGCCGAGCATGGCGATCACGGCCGCCTCGCCCAGCTGGCCGCCGGTGTAGGCGATGGCCTGGTCGAGCAGGGACAGGCCGTCGCGCAGGCTGCCGTCGGCGGCGCGCGCCAGCAGTTCGATCGCGGCCGGCTCCGAGGCGATGCCCTCGGCTTCCAGGATGCGCTGCATCTGCCCGGAGATCTGGCCCAGTTCGAGGCGGCGCAGGTTGAACTGCAGACAGCGCGAAAGCACCGTCACCGGCAGTTTCTGCGGGTCGGTGGTGGCCAGCAGGAACTTCACGTGGCCGGGCGGCTCTTCAAGCGTCTTGAGCAGCGCATTGAACGCGCTCTTGGACAGCATGTGCACTTCGTCGATCAGGTAGACCTTGGTGCGGCCGCGCGCCGGCATGTACTGGGCGTTGTCGATCAGTTCGCGCACGTCGTCGACGCCGGTGTTGCTGGCGGCGTCGATCTCGAGCAGATCCACGTAGCGGCCGGCGTCGATGTCCACGCAGGCGCCGCACTCACCGCAGGGTTCGGCACCGCTGCCGCGTTCGCAGTTGAGCGACTTGGCGAAGATGCGGGCGATGGTGGTCTTGCCGACGCCACGGGTGCCGGTGAACAGGAAGGCGTGGTGCACCTTGCCGGTTTCCAGGGCATTGGAAAGCGCGCGCACGACGTGCTCCTGGCCCACCAGTTCGGAGAAGCGCCGGGGGCGCCATTTGCGGGCAAGGACGAGATAGGACATGGCGCCATTGTGCCAACCCCCCTGCCCCCCGGCCAGCGGGCCCACGCGGCGCTTGTGGCCGAACCCGCCGACCGGTATCATTTCGCGCTCGCATCCAGCCTTTACCTCTGCGGAGAGGTGTCCGAGTGGTTGAAGGAGCACGCCTGGAAAGTGTGTAAGCGTCTAAACCGCGCTTCGGGGGTTCGAATCCCCCTCTCTCCGCCAAAATCCAGCGGCGCGCCCCGGCCAGCACGGCCCCGGCGCGCCGTTTGCTTCAATGGTGGCCCCGTCGGCCTCCCGCGACGCTAGTCCGAAAACTCCGCCAGGGCCGGAAGGCAGCAACGGTATTGGATGACGCGGGTGCCGGGTGTAACCGGCGGGGCTGCCACCCAAGCCTACGGATGCAGCCAGGTGGCCTCGCCATCGGCGTAGCGTTCGTGTTTCCAGATGGGCACGCGGGATTTGACCTCGTCCAGGATCCAGCGGCAGGCATCGAAGGCCGGGCCGCGGTGGGCGGCGCTGACGCCGACCCAGACCGCCATTTCCCCCAGGGCCAGCTCGCCCACGCGATGCACGCAGGCTGCGTCCGCGATATCGAACCGTCGCATCGCCTCGGCGATGATGCGCAGGCCCTCGGCTTCGGCCAGGGCGGCATAGGCTTCGTAGCGCAGGCCCAGCACGGCCCGGCCCGCATGGTGGTCGCGCACCCAGCCTTCGAAACTGGCAAACGCACCCGCCTGCGGTGACTGCAGCCGCCGGCGCAGGGGCGCCGGGTCGAACGCGGCGTCGCTGAGCGCGAAACGCGTCATCCGCCCGACACCGGCGGGATGAAGGCGATCTCGGCGCCTTCGCGCGGCGCCACGCCCCAGTCGACGAACTCCCCGTCCATGGCCACGCGCAGGCGCTGCGCGGGCAGGCTGAAACCGTGTTTTTCGCGCAGGTCTTCGTACAGGGCCGGAAGCGAAACCGGCAGCGGCATGGATTCGCTGGCCACGCCGGCGGCGTCGCGCAGGCTGGCGAAATAAAGCACCGTCACGCTCATGCCCGCACCTTGCCCACGTCGCGTTTGCCGCCGCGTTTGGCCAGCAGTTTCGCCGGGCCGATGACGATGGCATGCGACAGCGCCTTGCACATGTCGTAAACGGTCAGCGCGGCGACGGTGGCGCCGGTCAGGGCCTCCATTTCCACGCCGGTGCGATGCGTGGTGCGTACCGCGCACTCGATGCGCAGCACCTTGTCCGAGTGCCAGGCCAGGTCGAAGCGGCAGCCTTCGATCGGCAGCGGGTGGCAGAACGGCACCAGTTCGTGCGTGCGCTTGACCGCCATCGTGCCGGCGATGATCGCGGTGTCCATCACCGCGCCCTTGGCGGTTTTCATGCCGCCCTTGCGCAGCGCCGCGGCCACCGCCGCCGGAAAGCGCACCCGGCATTCGGCAACGGCTTCGCGCGCCGTCACCGCTTTGCCGGTGACATCCACCATCGCCGGGCGTCCGGCCGCGTCCACGTGGGTGAGTTTCTTCTTCGCCATCTCAGCCGCCTATGAAGTACATCTCGATGCGCCGGCCCTTGCCGGGCACGCCTGCGCGCTGTTCGCTGTAGCGGTCGGCGCGGGCCAGCCAGGCCTCGCGCAGGCGCTCGGCGACGGTGTCTTCGCCGGCCGCGATCGCCTCGCGCAGCGGCAGGCCCTTGCCGGCGAACAGGCAGGTGAACAACTGGCCGTCGGCCGACAGCCTGGCGCGGTGGCAGTCGCCGCAGAAAGGTTCGCTGACCGAGCTGACGAAACCCACTTCGCCGGCGCCGTCCGCGTAGGCGTGGCGGCTGGCCACCTCGCCCCGGTAGGCCTCGCGCAGCGGCCGCAGCGGCCAGCGTTCGGAAATGGTGTCGCGCAGCTCGCGCGAGGACACCACGTTCGCCGCCTGCCAGCGGTTGCAGGTGCCGACGTCCATGAACTCGATGAAACGCAGCACGTGCGGCGTACCCCGGAAGTGGCCGGCCAGCGCCAGCACCTGCGATTCATTGACGCCGCGCTGCACCACGCAGTTGATCTTGAGCGATTCAAAGCCGGCGGCCTCGGCGGCGGCGATGCCGGCCAGCACGTCGGCCAGTTCGCCGCGGCCGCCGGTGAGTTCGCGGAACAGCGTCGGGTCCAGGGCATCCAGGCTCACCGTGAGCCGGCTCAGCCCCGCTTCGCGCAGCGCCTTCGCCTGGCCGGCGAGCAGCGCGCCGTTGGTGGTCAGGGCCAGGTCGGTGATGCCGGGCACGCGCACCAGCCGCGCCACCAGCTGCGGCAGGTCCTTGCGCAGCAGCGGTTCGCCGCCGGTCAGGCGCAGCTTGCTGACGCCCAGGCGGGCGAAGGCGCGCACCGCGGTTTCGATTTCATCGAAATCCAGGCGGCCGGCGCGGCCCAGCGTGCCGTCCGGCGGCGTGCTGTCGGCCGGCATGCAGTAGGGGCAGCGGAAATTGCAGGTTTCGATGACCGACACGCGCAGGTCGTGCAGCGGTCGGCCCAGCCGGTCGCGCGGGGCCGGGGCGTCGGCGGTCAGGGCGTTCATGGCGCCTCCGGCTGGCCGGGCGACGGCAGGGGATCGGCCAGCGCCAGCACGTCGCCGGCCCTGGCGACCCGGTGGCCCCGGTCGCGCATCGCCGCGCCGTCGGCCGGCGAGGCGTAGTGGTAGAGCACGCAGCGCGACAGCAGGCCCGCCGGGTACTCGCGCTCAAGATCGTCCAGGCCGCTGTGCGAGGGATTGCCCTGCAGCGCGCAGTCGTGGGCGACGATTTCGCCGGCACCGGCGAACTTCGCCAGCATTTCCGGAACAGGACGGGTGTCGCCGGTCCAGACCAGGCTGCCCGGCAGGCGCAGCGCAAAAGCGGTGTCGGGCAGGTGGTGGCGCACCGGGAAAATGTCGTACCACTGCCCGGCGTGCCAGAAGCCACGACTGACCGGGACGAGCTGGAACGCATCCCACCAGTTCGCGTCGCCTTCCGCGACCACGCCCGGGTAGTCGGCCAACCGCGCCTGCAGGTGCGGCAGCACGCCGACCGGCACGTACAGGCGCACCTTGCCGCGCCGCGCCGGATCAAAATAAGTGGCGAAGAACAGCCGCTCCAGCCCGCCCACGTGATCCATGTGCACGTGGGTGATGAACAGTGCGTCGGGCAGGCTGCCATAAATGCCTTCGTAGGCGGTCAGCGCTTCCTGGCCGCAGTCGACCATCAGCAGCGGTTCGCCGTCGCGTTCGAGCACCGCCGACGACGAGCCCAGCGTCACCGCCGACTGCGAATTGCCGACCCCCAGGAAGCGCAGCGACCAGCTCATCGGTTCACCTCCATGGCCACCGTCTCCGCGGAACCGGCGAAGGTTTCTTCGTAGGCCTGGCGCAGGCGCGCGAAGCCCTCGCGCCAGGCCTCGCGCCCCGGGCCGGACAGCTTGGCCAGCGAACGCGTGAGCCGGGCCAGGTTGGCTTCGCGCCAGCCGGCGGTAGGCCAGGCCGCGGCGCCAGTAGCCGGCCAGCAGCGGCGCCGGCACTGGCAGCCCCTGCGCGCGCAGCGCGGCCAGCAGGCGGAATTCGGCGAAACTTCGGACGCGGTCTTCGCCCAGCCACAGGTAGGCGTCGCGACTGGCACGCGCGGCCAGGCCACCGCGGCGATAACGGCGCAGCACGCCGCGGCCGAAGGCGCCCTGGACGAACCAGGCCGCGCCACGTCCGCCGGCGGCGACCGGGGTTGCGGCGGGATTCCAGGCGTCCGGCTCCAGCGCGTCGGCCGTGGCTTGCGGCCAGCGCGCGGCGTCGAACACAATCGCCCCCTCCCCTCGCGCGTCGCGGATCGGCTGCCTGGTCGCGGCGATGGCGGTGGTGTTTCCCATTCGTGCAGTCTAACCAATGCCCGTGAAGCCCGCGCCGCGATCGATCTGCCTGCTGCGCCTGTCGGCGCTGGGCGACGCCGTGCACGCCCTTGCCCTGGTCCGTGACCTGCAGCAGGCCTTCCCGGGCGTGCCCATCACCTGGGTCATCGGCAAGGGCGAGGCGAAGCTGCTTGAAGGCCTGGACGGCGTCGAATTCGTGGTCTTCGACAAGAAGGCCGGGCTGGCGGCCTGGCGCGAGCTGCGCGCCCGCCTGGCCGGCCGCCGCTTTGACGTGCTGCTGAACATGCAGCTGGCCCTGCGTGCCGGGCTGGCGTCCACCGCCATCCGCGCCGGGCGCCGCATCGGCTTCGACCGCGGTCGCAGCAAGGAAGGCCACGGCCTGTTCATCAACGAACGCATTTCGCCCGGGGGCCACCACGTGCAGGACGCCTTCCGGCAGTTCCTGCTGCCGCTGGGCGTGACGCCGGGGCCGGTGCAGTGGCGGTTGCCGGTGCCCGACGACGCGCACCGCTGGGCCGCCGAACAGCTGCCCGGCGACACGCCGACCCTGCTGGTGTCGCCGTGTTCAAGCCACGTGCTGCGCAACTGGCGGCCCGAACGTTATGCCGCGGTCGCCGACCACGCGGCCTCGAAGGGCTGGCGGGTGGCCCTGTGCGGCGGCCGCAGCGCGCTCGAGCGCGAAACCGCCGACGCCATCCTGGCCGCGATGCAGGCACCCGCGCTGGACCTGGTCGGCAAGGACACGCTCAAGCAGCTGCTGGCCCTGCTCGGCCGCGCGCGGCTGGTGCTGACGCCCGATTCGGGGCCGGCACACATGGCCAATGCCATGGGCACGGCGGTGCTGGGCCTGCACGCCTGCACCGATGCCGAACGCTCGGGTCCGTATTCGGACCGGCGCTGGACGGTGAACCACTACGACGCGGCGGCGCGACGCTTCCTGGGCAAACCCGCCAGCGCCCTGCCCTGGGGCAAACGCGTGGAATTCCCCGGCGCCATGGACCTGGTGCAGGTGGACGAAGTGATCGCCCGCTTCGACGCCTTCTGCGCGCAGGCCGGCGCCTGAGTCAGGGGCGCGGGCCCGACCGGTAGTCCTGGTAGGACTTTTCTTCGACGTAGGCCGAACCCAGGGCCAGGTTGATGTCCTTCTTGATGCGCGCGCGTTCGTCGTTCTCGAAATAAACGGCGCGGGCCAGGCGGATGAACTCCTCGTCGAAGGCCTGGGCCTTTTCCTTGAGCCGGATGTCGTCCTCGATCACCCACAGGCGCTCGTTGACGGCCTTGAGCTCGGCGCGCAGGCGGGCGATGTCGTTGCCGGCGGCGGGATGGGCCATCCAGGTGGTTTCGAGCGCGGACAGCTCGGCGCGCACGTTGGCCAGCTTGGCCGGGTCGGACATGCGCTCGGACTTGATCTGCAGGATGGCGATCTTGTCGAGCAGTTCGCCGAAGGAAACGGGGACTTGGATTTCGGACATGACGGGCTCCGTGGCAAGGCCGGAAGTGTAGCGCGGGCGGCGCGGCGACCATGAAAAAGGGGCCCTCGCGGGCACCAACAAAAAAAGGGGCCCTTGCGGGCCCCTTCTTGTTTGCATCTGGCGGAGAGGGAGGGATTCGAACCC
>NZ_CAXBJS010000012.1:0-29814 GCF_963976025.1 uncultured Arenimonas sp. | reverse complement strand
GCGTCTACGTGCAGGCCGATGCGCCGTATCGCATGGTGCCCGAAGACTTCAACCTCTGGTACGTGCGCAACAACCAGCGCGAGATGGTGCCGTTCTCCTCGTTCGCCACCTGGCACTGGGAATACGGCTCGCCGCGCCTTGAGCGCTACAACGGCGTGCCGGCGGTGAACGTCACCGGCATGGCCGCCCAGGGCGTGAGCTCGGGCGACGCCATGGCCGAAATGGAGCGCCTGGCCGAACAGCTGCCGGCCGGATTCGGCCTGGAGTGGTCGGGTGCGTCCTACCAGGAGCGCGTGGCCGATGCGCAGGTGCCGCTGCTGTACGCGCTGTCGCTGCTCATCGTGTTCCTGTGCCTGGCGGCGCTGTACGAAAGCTGGACCATCCCGACCTCGGTGCTGCTGGTGGTGCCGCTGGGCATCCTGGGCACGGTGCTGTTCACCTGGATGCGCGGGCTTGAGCGCGACGTCTACTTCCAGGTCGGCATGCTCACCACGGTCGGCCTGTCGAGCAAGAACGCCGTGCTGATCATCGAGTTCGCCAAAGCCAACGTCGAAAAGGGCATGGACCTGGTCGAAGGCACGCTGGCCGCCATCCGCGACCGCCTGCGTCCGATCCTGATGACCTCCATCGCCTTCGGCTTCGGCGTGCTGCCCCTGGCCATCGCCAGCGGCGCCGGTTCGGGCGCGCAGCGCGCGATCGGCACCGGCGTCATCGGCGGCATGATCAGCGGCACCTTCCTGGGTATCTTCTTCATTCCCCTGTTCTTCGTGATGGTGCGGCGCGTGTTCTACCGCAAGGAAGCCAAGCGATGAGCCCGATGCCGGCCGGCGGCGGCGCCAAGGCCAGGGCGCGCCAGGAAGCGCAGCGCGAGCGCATCCTGGAAGCGGCGCGGGCGTGTTTTTCCGAAGGCGGCTTCCACGGCACCGGCATGGCGGCGATCGCGCGCGCGGCTGGCATGAGCCAGGGCCTGATCTACCGCTACTTCACCAACAAGGCGGCGATCATCCGCGCCATCACCGACGAGCAGCGCGAAGAGCGCCGCGAGGCGCTGGCCGGCATCGCCACCTGTTCGGAGCTGGTGGACAAGCTGCTTGAGAAGATCGACGCCTGGCGGGAGAGCGGGCCGGGCGAGGCCTGCGAGGGTGGCTTCGACGCCGCCTTGTTCCTGGAGGTCTCGGCCGAAGCCACGCGCGACGCCGACATCGCCGCCGTGGTCACGGCCCAGGAACCGCAGATCTGGGTGGATTTCGAAGACCTGGTCCGTCGCAGCGCCATCGCCGCCGGCAAGCCGCTCGAGGCCGATGCCGTGCGCCGCCGCACCGTAGTGATGCGTTGCCTGGTGGACGGCCTGATCCTTTGTTACGTGCGCGACCCGCAGCAGGACCGCGACGTGCTGCGCCACAGCCTGCAGGAAGCGATCACCGCTCTTTGTTTGTAGTACGCTGGCTCCCGCCCACCCGCAGGAGCCCGCGCCATGCGTTATTCGCTGATCGGCCTGTTGTCCGCTGCCCTTGTGCTGCTCCCGGTGGGCGTTGTCGCCCAGGAGCCCGTTTCCTACGCCGGCAAGACCGTACTGGTCACCGGCTCCACCGACGGCCTTGGCCGGGAACTGGCCCGCAGCTTCGCCGCCGAAGGCGCCCACGTCATCGTGCACGGGCGCAACGCCGAGCGCGGCCAGGAGTTGGTGGAAGAAATCACCGCATCGGGAAAGGGATCGGCGCGTTTCATCGCCGGTGATTTTTCCTCGATGCAGGCCGTGCGTGAGTTCGCCGACGCCGTGGCCGTTTCAACGCCAAGACTCGACCTGCTGGTCAACAACGCCGGCGTCGCCTTCAACGACGGCCAGCGCCGCACCAGCCAGGACGGCCACGAACTACAGTTCGCCGTGAACTACCTGGCCGGCTGGGTGCTGGTGCACAAGCTGCGGCCGGCGCTGAAGGCCGCCGCGCCTTCGCGCATCATCAACGTGTCGTCCGGCAGCTCGGCGCCGATCGACTTCAACGACGTGATGCTCGAAGCCGAAGGCGCCGCCGCCCGCGGTTACGGGCAAAGCAAGCAGGCCCAGGCGACCATGACCAAGGCGCTGGCGCCGGCCTTCCTGGCCGACGGCATCACCATGATTTCGTTGCACCCGGCCACGCTGATGAATACGACCATGGTCAAGGGCATCGGCATCCCGCCGCGCTCCACGGTGCAGGACGGCGTGGACCATGTGATGGGCCTGGCGCACGCGCCGACGCTTGGAGCCGGCGCCTTCTACCTGCAGGGCGGCGTGCCGCGCGACACCATGGACCCGCAGGGCCAGGATCCAGAAGCGCAGGCGAAGCTGCTGGCGCTCAGCGCCGAACTGACCGGCGTCCCGGCCGACTGATTCACTGCGGTCCGGTGTACCTGCACCCTGAGGTGCAGGTCTCGTGCACGACTACGGCCGACAGGCCGGGCAGGGCGGGCTGCAGCTTGTCCCAGATCCAGATGGCGAGGTTTTCGCTGGTCGGGTTTTCCAGGCCGGCGATGTCGTTGAGGTAGTGGTGGTCGAGCTGGTCGTAGAGCGGCCTGAAGGCCGCCTTGATGTCGCCGAAGTCCATCACCCAGCCGGTGTCGGCGCCGACGTCGCCCGAGACGTGCAGTTCAACCCGGAAGCTGTGGCCGTGCACGCGCGCGCACTTGTGGCCCGCCGGCACGTTGGGCAGCCGGTGCGCGGCCTCGAGGGTGAAACTCTTGAAGATGTCCATGGCCGGCATTGTAGCCCCGGCCACTGCGGACTCAGCGGATCGCGAGTACGTCGTCGGTTTCACCGCTGGTGGCCATGCCGTAGTCGAAGGCGCGGACGCGCCCGTCCGGGTCCACCGACAGGCTGAAGGAAACGAAGCGCACCTCCTCCCCGTCAAGCTGGGCCAGGCCGGCGCCGTCGAAACGACGGCCGCCCTCGTCCAGGCAGGTCGCCTGGGCCGACACCAGCGAAAAAGCCACGTCGGTGCCGGTGAGTTTGGCACTGAGCTGCTCCTGTACCGACGACTGCACCGTCCAGCCCGGCGCCACCGCCTCGCGCGGCGTGCCGGCGGCGAGCGAATCCGGGGCAGGGCGCGGGGCGGTGGCGCCGACGTTGGCCGACAGGGCCAGGGCCAGCCCCGCGACGGCAGCCAGCGTGCCCAGGCCCATCAGGGCCCGGCTTCGGCTGCGCGTGGGGGAGGGCGGGGCGGCGGTGGCGGCGGCAGCGCGGGGGGCGAAGGACTGCGCAGCCCAGGCCAGGTCGGCATCGGTCAGGTCTTCACGGATCAACAGGGTCATGGCCAGGTTCCGGGAGAGGGGTCCGGGAAGAGGCTGCAGCATCCGTGCCAGCGGCCTCCATGGCGCGCAAGTTATTGATCCGACATGACAGTCGTTCGATGTCCGGTGGGCCAGCCCGGCAAATTGCCCGCCCCGCCCGGGCCGCGTGCTTGCGAAATGCATGCCCGGGTCCGGCCACGGGTCGCACCCCAGCCCTCGCAAGGCCGGCAATGCGCTGGCGAAACGGCGCATGGCGGCGCGTTCGGCCAGTTTGTACGCCCCGCAAGCGGCGTCTATGCTGGCCGTCGGCTCGGGGGAGCGCTGACGTGGTGCCGCCGCTCGCCTCTCCCCCTCCGGCCCAGGGGGGCTTGAGACAGGTGAGTTCGTTCCAGGGACACCGCCGTCGAAACATCGTTCGTGCCGTGCTGGCCTGGCTGGCGCTGTCGTGGTTGCTGTTGGCCATGGCCAACCTGCTGTTCCCCGCCTTGGGGCTGCCGCTGTCGGGCGTGCAGTGGGTCGTGTGGGTGCTGCTCCTGGCGCTGCTGCCGACGCTGTGGTTGGCCTGGCGCCGCGGTGGTGCCCCCGTCGATCCCGAACACGGCGCGCGCGCGGCTCGCCGCATCGACCAGATGATCGTGGTGCTGGCGCTGGCCGCGCTGAGCCTGACCCTGCTTCGGCAATTCATCATCGGCCATGGCCCCGAGCCCGGCATCGCCGCCGGGCCGCAGGCGCCGGTTGAAGCGGCACCCGCCGTCACGCGGCCGGTGGACCCGCATTCGATCGCGCTGCTGCCCTTCGTCAACATGAGCACCGACCCGGAGCAGGAATATTTCTCCGATGGCCTGTCCGAAGAACTGATCAACGTGCTGGCGCGCGTGCCGGGGCTGAAGGTCACGTCCCGCAGCTCGTCCTTCCTGTTCCGCGAAACCGAGCTGGGCAGCCGCGAAATCGCCGCCCAGCTTGGCGTGGCCAACCTGGTCAGTGGTTCGGTGCGGCGACAGGGCGACAGCGTGCGCATCAGCGCGCAGCTGGTGGACGCCGCCAGCGAACAGCTGCTGTGGTCGGCCACCTTCGACCGCAAGCTCGAGGACATCTTCCGCGTGCAGGAAGAAATCTCCCAGGCCATCGCCGACGCCCTGGCGACGTCGCTGGGCGTGCGCACGGTGGAAGTGGCACCGGCCACGCAGGACCTGCAGGCCTACGAACTCTACCTGCGCGGTCGCCAGCTGTTCGCCCTGCGTGGCAGCAACCTTGAATCAGCGCGCAGCCTGATACAGCAGGCGGTGGAGCGCGACCCGGACTTCGCCGACGCCTGGGCCACGCTGGCCAGCATCGAATACGTGATGCCCAGCTATCTGGCCACGCCGACCGACGAGGCCAGCGCGCGCGCAGATGCCGCCGCCGGCCGCGCCCTGGCCCTGGTGCCGGAACTGCCCGCCGCGCTGGCCGTGCGTTCGCGCCTGGCCGCCGATGCGGGCGAGCGGCTGGAATCGCTGGCGCTGGTGGAGAAGGCGCTGGCGGCGCAGCCCAACAGCGCCAACTCCTGGGTGTGGAAGGGCCTGACCCTGCTCGAGGCCGGCCACGTCGCCGCCGCGCACGACGCCTTCGACCGCGCCCGCCAGCTCGATCCGCTCAGCGGCATCCAGCTGGGCTGGCTGGGCGCCACCGAACTGATGCAGGGCCGGCATGCGCAGGCCCGGGCCAACCTCGAGCGTGCGCACTCACTGGGCTGGCGCGGTCCGGCCGCCGTCTGGCTGCTGAAGCTGGCGCTGATCGAAGGTGACGCGGCCGAGATCGAACGCCGCTATGCGGACTGGGTGCGGGAAGACGGCCGCATCGGTGCCGGCGAACGCGTCGTGCACGACGAGCTGGCGAGCATGATTGCCAATCCCTCGCAGCGCCGTGCCGCGCACATGGTGCTGGCCGAAGCCGCGGCGAACTTCCCCGGCTACGACTGGACCGTGCTGAACCTGCTGATGGGCCTGACCGAACCCGCCATCAACGAGGCCCTGCGACCCAAGCCGGGCTCCGGCCAGCTGCTGCTGATGCTGGTGTGGTCGCCCGAAACCCGGGCATTTCGCGAACACCCCCGCTTCCTCGAGATCGACGCCACCCGCGGCCTGCTTGAGTTCTGGGCCGAACACGGCGAACCCGACGCCTGTCGCCTTGCCACCACGACGCCACCGCAACTGGAGTGCGACCGATGAGCCTGTTCGCCGAACTCAGCCGCCGCAACGTCATTCGCATCGCGGGCTTTTACCTGGTCGCGGCCTGGCTGGTCGTGCAGGTCGCCGAGACGGTGCTGCCCGCTTTCGACGTGCCGGGCTGGGTGCTGCGGGCCCTGATCCTGGTGCTGGCGATCGGCTTCGTGCCGGCGCTGGTGTTCGCCTGGGTATTCGAGCTGACGCCGGACGGGATAAGGCGCGAGAAGCCCGCCGAGTCCGCGGAGGCGGGTTCGCACCGCACGGCGCGCAAGCTCGACATCGCCGTGATCGTTCTGCTGCTGGGCATTGGCGGGCTGATGCTGTGGAAGCCGGGTGCGCCGGAGCCGGCGGCAAGCGCGGGGCCTGCGCCGTCGTCCCCGGCGCCGGCAGAAAGCGCCGACTCCTCGGCCTCGGTCGCGGTACTGGCCTTCGCCAACATGAGCCCGGACGCGGAAAACGAATATTTCGCCGACGGCATTTCCGAGGAACTGCTCAACCTGCTCTCGCGCGTCGACGGCCTGCGGGTCGCTTCGCGAACGTCGGCGTTTTCATTCAAGGGCAAGGCCACGCCCATTCCCGAGATCGCGCAGGCGCTGGACGTACGCCACGTGCTGGAGGGTTCGGTGCGCAAGCAGGGCCAGCGCGTGCGTATCACCGCCCAGTTGATCGACTCGCAGACCGACGGGCACCTGTGGTCGCAGACCTATGACCGCGAGCTGGCCGACATCTTCGCCGTGCAGGAGGAAATCGCCCAGGCGATCGCCGGCGAGCTCCAGGATGTCCTGGGCGTCCGGGAGGTGTCGGTCTCGGCGCCCACCGATGACCTCCAGGCCTACGAACGTTTCCTGCGCGGCCGCACCCGCTTCTACCGGCGCGTAGAGCTGGATGACGCCATTGCCGACCTGCGCTTCGCGGTCGAACGCGACCCGGAGTTCACCGAGGCCTGGGCCTACCTCGGCGCGGCCAGCCAGGTGGTCGGAGGCGGTGGATATCCCACCGGGCTTGATCGTCAGGAACTATTTGCGGGTGCGCAGGAAGCCGCCGGAAAGGCGCTCTCGCTTGACCCCGGACTTGCAACGGCGCTGGCCGTCCAGGGGCAGATCTTCGTGGACCAGAGAAGTACCGGGAAATGGATCGAAGGTCTCGCTTTGCTCGAGCAGGCGGCAGACCTTTCAACGACCGATACGTCGGCACGCCTGTGGCTTGGCCTTGCCTGGCTGCAGCTGGGGTATGTCGAGCTTGCGCAGGCGCATCTTGAGCGGGCGCAAGCCCGGGACCCGCTCGTGGCGATCAACAACGGCTGGCTGGGCGTCGCGCTTGCGGCCCGGGGGCAATGGGAGGAAGGGACTCGCCTGGCCCAGCGTGCGTTCGAACTGAGCAGGCTTCCGTTCTGGTCGAATCTCGTCGGGGTGGGCCTGGCCAGTGGGGGCAGGAAACAGGAAGCCAGGCCAATGATGGAGGCTTGGTTTGCGGCGACGCCTGCGGAAGGCTACGACCCCGAACTGGGTCCGGCGCTGGTGGCCAAAATGCTGGACGCCATGGACGATGCGGCCGGACAGGCTTCGTTTTTCGCCGCCACGGATGTGCTGGAACCCTCCGCGAGGTCGGAAGTCTTCCTCACCGCGGGCTTGTTGTTCCAGGATGCCGAGCGGGTTTTCGGCCATCTCGACGACCCCAGCATGAGCCTGCGGGTGGCCGCCACTGCCTGGCTGCCCTCGATGGGCTGGCTGCGCGAGCATCCGCGTTTTTTCGCGATGATGGAGGAAGACGGGATCGTCGGGTTCTGGGAGCAGCGGGGCTATCCGACCGGCTGCCGCCCCGTCGATGACCCCGCCGGCCGCCGGCTCGACTGCAGCGGGTATGGCCGATGAGCCTGTTCGCCGAACTCAGCCGCCGCAACGTCATCCGCATGGCCGGGCTGTACCTCGTGGGCGCGTGGCTGATCGTGCAGGTAGCCGAAACGGTGCTGCCCGCGTTCGACGTGCCGGGCTGGGTGCTGCGCGCCATCATCATCGTGCTGGCGCTGGGCTTCATTCCGGCGCTGGTATTCAGCTGGGTTTTCGAGATCACGCCCGATGGCCTCAAGCGCGATGCCGGGGCCAATGCCGCCAATCCGGCCGGGTCACGAACGGCCAGGCGGATGGACAACCTGACCCTGGCCGGCGTGCTGGTGTTGCTGGTGGTGATTGCCGCCGATCGTTACTGGCCGCGTGATGAACCACCCGCGCAGCCCGCGGTTTCCGAATCGCCGGCTGCAACGCCTGCGAATGAAGTTGAAGCCACCGCGCGCAATGAATCCACCAGCGCTGCGAAGGCGCGCGAACCCGGCCTGATCGCGGTGCTTCCGTTCCGCAACCGCAGCGCACGCGCCGAAGACGCCTACTTCGCCGAGGGCATCCACGACGACCTGCTGACCCAGCTGTCCAAGGTGTCCGCCTTCAAGGTGATCTCACGCACCTCGATGATGCGCTACGCCGATTCAGAACTGTCAGTCCCGGAAATCGCCGCGGAATTGGGCGCATCCGTGGTGCTGGAGGGCGCCGTGCAGCGCGCCGGCGACCAGGTCCGGGTCAACGTGCAGCTGATCGACGGTGAAAGCGATCTTCACCTGTGGGCGGAGAACTACGACCGCGAACTGACCACCGAAACCATCTTCTCGATCCAGGCCGACATCGCCCAGGCCGTTGCCGAAGCGATGCAGGTGGCCCTGAGCAAGGAGGAAGCCGATGCGCTTCGCGCCGGGTCCACGCAGAACCTGGCGGCGTACGACGCCTATCTCCGCGGCCGGCTCGCCTCCGACCTCACCTCGATTTCCACCGAAGCGGCCTTGCAGGGCATCGCTGCGTACGACCGCGCCATCGCCCTGGACCCCGGCTTCGCGGAAGCCCATGCCCGCAAGGCGCGCGTCCAGCTGCTGGGCAATTGGCTGGCGGTGGGACCGCGGTCCTGGCGCGAGGACGCGCGCACCAGCCTGGCCGAGGCGCAGCGACTGGCGCCCGACAACCTCGAAACCCTGATGGCGCAGGCCTACGAGTACTACCTGGGCGACCTGGATTACGCGCGTGCGGACGCCGTCCTGCGGACCATCCTGGACCGCGTGCCCGACCACGCCGAGGCGCTGGAGGCCAGCGGCTACGTCGCCCGTCGCGATGGGCGGTTCGATGATGCCTTCTCCTACCTGGAGCGCTCGTTGGCCGTTGATCCACAGGCAACTGACGTGATGATCGCGCTGGTCGAATTGCTGTTCATCGTGCGGGGCGACTTCGCCGGCGCGGAGGCCATGCTCGAACGCGCCAGGAAGCTCGGCGCCGATACCCGGGCCCGCGCCATCTGGACCGCAGAAGAGCAGGGCGACCTCGATACCGCCTGGGCCAGGGTGGATGGCCCGCTGAACAACTTCGTGGCCGCGCCGGCGAGGGTGGCGATCAAGAGCCGCGATCCCGAACGCATTGCCCATGCGCTGTCGCCGGAGATCTGGCCCCAGGACCAGCGCAGCCCGGGCGATTTCCCAGAGGCCTACGCCATGCTGCAAGCCCAGGCCATGCTCGCGCTGGGACGGCAGGCCGAGGCCACGCGGCTGCTTGACGGGATCGGGAAAAGAATGGCCCTGCGCAGCGACCCTTATCCATCACGCTGGCTGGGAAACGCCTACTACCTCCCCTGCGACCTGCCGGGCATGCAAGGCGACCTGGCAGGCGTCCGTGCGGCGGAGGCCGACTTCATCCAAAACGCCCGCCGCGATGTCTGGGGCTCGCGGCGCATGCATCTTTCGCTGGCGATCGCCTTCGCACGCGCCGGTGATCCGGAGCGCGCACTGCACTACCTCGAGCGGCTGACCGAAACCTTTGGTCCCCATATCTATGGTTGGTTCTCCGTCGAGCCGGGCCTGGAGCCGCTGTACGCGCACCCGCGCTTCCTGGCCATGAAGGCCCGCTACGAGGAATGGCTGGAGGCACGCGGCAATGACTGATTTTCTTGCCGAACTCCGCCGCCGTAACGTCATTCGCATGGCCGGGCTGTACCTGGTGGGCGCGTGGCTGGTCGTGCAGGTGGCCGAGACCCTGCTGCCGATCTTCGACACCCCGGGCTGGGTGCTCAAGGCGCTGGTGGTGCTGTTGGCGATCGGGTTCGTGCCGGCGCTGGTGTTCAGCTGGATTTTCGAGCTGACTCCGGATGGCATCAGGCGCGAAGGCGAGGTGTCGCCCGGGCAATCCACGGCGCCCAAGACGGCCCAGCGCATGGATCGTTTGATCCTGGTTGCGTTGGCACTGGTGGTTCTGGTGGTCGCAACCGACCGGTTCTGGCCGCGAGCGGTGGTGGCGGAGCCAGCGGCAGTGGCCGACACGCCAATCCAGCAGGAGGCCGGGGCGACGGATGAGACGGTCGCGACGCCCGGCAACTCCATCGCCGTGCTGCCCTTCGTCAACATGAGCACCGATCCCGAGCAGGAGTACTTCTCCGACGGAATCTCCGAAGAGATCCTCAACGCCCTGGTCAAGGTGCAGGGTCTGCAGGTCGCCTCCCGCACCTCTTCGTTTGGCTTCAAGGGGCAGGAAGCGCTCGGCGTGCCGGCCATCGCCGACAAGCTGGCGGTTCGGCATGTCCTGGAAGGTAGCGTGCGGCGCGCAGGCGATACCCTGCGCATCACCGCGCAGTTGATCGACGCGCAGACCGACCGCCATCTTTGGTCGGAAAGCTACGACCGGCCGCTGACCGCCGAGAACGTCTTCGCGATCCAGGAAGAAATAGCCACTTCGATCGTGGCCGCGCTCAAGGAGTCACTCGATGTTGCGCAGGTCGGCAGCGTGGCGCTCACCCAGCCCACTGCAAACCTTGGCGCCTACGATCTTTACCTTCGGGCCCGCGCGCTGTTCCTGGCCCGGCGCGACCTGGGCCAGGCCGAGTTATGGCTGGACCAGGCCCTGGGACAGGACCCTGCGTTCGCCAAGGCCTGGGAGCTGCGTGCCGCGGTGACCTCCCTGTTGTACGAATACCCGGGCTCCGACCTGGGCATCGACGAACTCAACCGACTCAGCGTGCAATACGCCGAAAAAGCGCTATCGCTGGATTCGCAGAGCAGTCTGGCGCTGGCGACCCTGGCCAGGATCCGCGGCGGGATCGGCAGCGACCAGCGTCTGAATGCAGACCACGCCGCCATCATCGCCGATCTGGAGCGGGCGATCGAGATCGATCCGCACAACGTGAACGCGATGAACTGGCTGGGCCTCGCCCTTGCCTTGGTCGGCGACACCGAGCGCGCCCTGGCGGTGTTCCGCGATTGTGTTGCCGTCGATCCCCTGTTCGGCCCCTGCAGCGAAAACGAGTACGACACCCTTTGGGTTCTCGGCCGCGCGGATGAAGCCTACGCACGCATGCTTGATGCCTTGAGCCGTGGCGTCAACACCGATGGCTATGCAAACCTGCACTTGCTGGCGCAGTTCGAAGAGCGGGCGGCTTTCCTGATAACGCTCAATCATCCCATCTTGCTGCCGCAGTGGCGCCGTGGCGACGAAATCTACGACGCCCTCCGCCATCCGGAGCGCGATAATTCTTCACTGGGCAAGGAAGTGCTGCAGCACCTCGGCGAGCACGGCCGCAGTCTTTACCACAGCGCAATCCTGGTTTCCCTGGGTGTCTTCGACGAGCCCCCGCCGTCCTGGATGATCTGGGCCGCCCCGTTCAGGACATACCGGCAGTCGCCGGAGTTCAAGCAGTACATCCGCGGCAGCGGCGTGCTGGCCTATTGGCAGGCCCACGGCTTCCCCAGCGGGTGTCGCGCCACCGCGGACCAATCCTTCGAGTGTGACCAATGACCGAGCACAAGCCGGGCAGTTTTTTTGCCGAACTCCGCCGCCGTAACGTCATCCGCGTGGCCGGGCTTTACCTCGTCGGCGCCTGGCTGCTGGTGCAGATAGCGGAAACCCTGCTGCCTATATTCAAGACCCCCGACTGGGTGCTGCAGTCGCTGGTGGTGCTGCTGGCGCTGGGTTTCGTGCCGGCGCTGGTGTTTGCCTGGGTGTTCGAGATGACGCCTCAGGGCCTGCGTCGCGAAAGCGAGGTCGAACGGTCCGCCGGTGCCGTGGACCATACCGCGCGCAAGCTAGACATCGCGGTGATCGTGCTGCTGGTCGGCGTCGCCGCGATGATGGTCTGGGGGAGAGCGGGGTCAGGTTCAATTTCCCCCGGCGAAACCTCGGCAGGGGCAGCGATGGCGGCGGGGGAAAATGAACCTGACCCCATTGCTGCCGACGCGCCGCTGCGATCAATTGCGGTGCTGGCCTTCGACGACCTCAGCGCCGACCAGGACCAGGCCTACTTCGCCGAAGGCGTGTCGGAGGAACTGCTCAACGTGCTGGCCCGCATCGACGGCCTGAAGGTCGCGGCCCGCACCTCGTCGTTCAAGTTCAAGGACGGCGATGCCGACATCGGCGAGATCGGGCGGGCGCTGGGCGTGGATTCCGTGCTCGAGGGCTCGGTGCGCAAGAGCGGTGACCAGATGCGGATCACCGCCCAGCTGATCAAGGTCAGCGATGGCTTCCACCTGTGGTCGGAAAGTTACGACCGGGAAGTCGATAACATTTTTGCCGTGCAGGACGAGATCGCAACCGCCATCGTCGATGCGCTCAAGCTCCAGCTGGATATCGAGGAAGAAACCGCCGGCCGCACCACCAACGTCGCCGCCTACGACCTGTACCTGCGCGGTCGCCAGGAAGGACGCCAGCCGACGCGCGAAGGCCTGCGCAAGGCCATCGACCTGTACGAACAGGCGCTGGCGCTCGACGACGACTTCGCGGCCGCCTACGGCGGCATCGCCGAAGCATGGGTCTGGCTCGAGGACTACGGCGGCTTCCGGGCGACCGAGGCTTTCCCCCAGGCGGAACAGGCGGCGCGGCGCGCGCTGGAGCTTGATCCGCAGTCGGCCGAGGCCAAGACCTCGATGGCCATGGTCTACGACCGCTACTACAACGACCAGCAGCGGGCGACGGCGCTGTTCGAAGACATCCTGGCGACCAACCCGAACCATGTCATCGCCTACAACCTCTATGCCGACTCCCTGCTGGACATCGGCGAACCCCGTCGCGCCGTCGAAGTGCAGCGCAGTGCGGCCGAACTCGACCCGCTTTCGTTCTTTTACCGCGCCCGGCTGGCCGGGCGGCTGATAACCAACCAGCGGCTCGAAGAGGCGGAACAGGTGTTGGAAGGAGTCCTCGCGGACGACCCCGGCAACGGCTACGCGGAAGAAGAAATGGCCAGCCTGCGCAGGATCCAGGGCAGGCTGGCAGACGCTGCGGGTTACCTTGCGCGCGTGCACGCCGAACGGCCGGGTGACCCGTATTCGGCGGCCTGGCTGGCCATCGTGGGTATCGAGATGGGCGATGATGCGATGGCGGATGCCTGGGTCGCCGCGTCCCGGGCGCGTGGTGCGGACAATCGCTGGGAGCTGCTGGCCCGCCGCGCCATCGCAGAATCGCGTGGCGATACAGCGGCCCTGGATGGGCTCGCCAGCGCCAGCGGCGGCCACGTCGGCGCGCACCTGCGGGGACTCGCGGCCATTGGGCGCGAGCAGTGGCCCGAGGCGCGCAAGGCCCTCAATGACGCGCTTCGCCTCAGCAATTATCGCGATGGCCAGCCCCTGACGTTGCAGAACGTGCAGCCCCTGATCCTGCTGGCATGGCTTGACCAACGCGAAGGGCTGCCGGAGGCGGCTCGCCGGCTTGCCGAGCTCGATGCCTTCCTTGGGAAGATCCAGGCGGAAGGCGGCCAGGTGGCCAGCAACTTGAACAGCACGGTCGAGCTCGCCCGCGTCGCCGCCGTTGCCGGCGACCGTGAGCGCAGCCTCGGCTACCTGCAGGCTGCCGTGGACGAAGAAGGCTTCCGCCAGGCCTGGCTGATCGAGCGCGATCCGGTGTTCGAGGCCTGGCGCGACGATGCCGGGTTCAAGGCGCTGGCGGACCGGATGCGCAGCCTCGGCCGGGCCGAGCACGCCAAGGTGGTCGCGGCCGGCTTGCACCGGCCCTGACGTCCCGGGCCGGTCGCGCCGGATGAGACCGGCGCCGGCTAGTCTTCCGGCCCACATCGGCTAGGCTGTGCGGATGCCCGCGGACTGGAAACAACGCGCCAGCGAAGGAATCACGGTGTTCCGGGCCAGCCGGCTCGAGGCGCTGCTGGTGCCGCTGGACCATTTGCTGGCCACCCAGCCGCCCGATGCGCTGCTGGCGCCTCAGACCGTGGTCGCGGCCCACCCGGGCATGCGTCAGTGGCTGGCCGGGGCGCTGGCGGAAAAACGCGGCGTGCGCGGCATCGTCGCCAACCTCGACATCCTGCTGCCCAGCGGCTTCCTCGACCGCCTGGCCGGCGACGTGCTGGGCGAAGGTGCGACCTCGCCCGCCGCCTGGCGCCGCGAACACCTGCGCTGGCGCATCTTCGCCCTGCTCGAAACCAGCGCCGATCCCACCCTGCGCGCCGCGCTGGACGGCGCCGATGGCGAACGCCGGCGTTTCCAGCTGGCCGACCGCCTGGCGCGCATCTACAGCCAGTACATGGCCTACCGGCCCGAGTGGCTGGCCGAGTGGGCGCGCGGTCGCGCCGGCTTCGAAGGCGCCGGATTCCACCCGGCGCTGTGGCAGGCGCTGCAAACCGCCATCGGCCAGACCCACCGCGGCGGCCAGCTGGCCCTGCTCGAACGCAAGCTGCGCGAAGAAGGCGTGCGCGTGGCCGCCACCGACCCCCTGCATGTGTTCGGCCTGGCCCACCTGGCGCCGGCGGAACTGAAAGTACTGCACGCGCTGGCCGCGCACCGGCCGGTGGTGCTGTACGTGCCCGATCCTTGCCGCGAGTTCTGGGGCGGCCTGCGCAGCGAAGCCGCGCACCTGCGCGAACTCGCCGCCGACCCGTTCTCGCGCGACGCCGAAACCACCTTCCTCGACCAGAACCATCCGCTGCTGGCGGCCTGGGGGCGTCTGGGCCAGCACTTCATGCTGCAGGTGCAGTCGCTGGATGCATCGCTGGACATGCGCCACTACCGCGACGAAGCCGACCACGACCGCCCGCCCGGCCCGCTGCTCGAGCGCCTGCAGGAAAGCCTGCGCCGGCTCGCACCTTCGCTGCTGCCGGAAGATCCGCGCACGCCGCACGAACGCCGCGCCGATGCCTCGCTGCGCGTGCACGCCTGCCACACCCGCCTGCGCGAACTCGAAGCCTTGCGCGATGCCTTGCTTCAGGCGCGGAGCGACGACCCCGCCATCGCCCCTTCCGACATCGTGGTGATGGCGCCCGACATCCGCGCCTACCTCCCGCTGCTGCCGGCGGTGTTCGGCGCGCCGGGCGATGCCAGCGCGCCCTTGCCCTACCACCTGGCCGACGTGCCGGTGGCCAGCACGGTGCCGCTGTTCGCCGCCTTCCGCCAGCTGCTGGCGCTGCCCGGCTCGCGCGAAACCGCCCCAGCGCTACTCGATTTCCTGGCCCAGCCCGACGTCGCCCGCCGCCTGGGCCTCGACGCCGATGCCCTGGCCCTGCTCGAACGTGCCCTGGCCGAAGCCAGCGCCGCCTGGGGCCTGGACCCGGCCGCGCGCGCCGCGCTGGGCGTTCCGGCCATCGAAGAACACACCCTGGCCTGGGCGATGGACCGCCTGCTGGCCAGCCTGGTGCACGGCAACGAAGACAGCGACGACCTGATGTCGGTCGCCGGCCAGCGCCTGGCTCCGGTCACCGGCGTTGCCGACGCGGCCCTGGCCCTGGGCGCGCTCGACCAGCTGCTGCAGTGGCTGGCGACGCTGCGCGAAGACGCCGCGCGCCCGCGCGCCGCCAGCGCCTGGGCGGCGCGGCTGGAAACGGCGGTCGATCAACTCTTCCAGGCCAAGCCCACCGACCCCGACGCGCAGGACGCCATGGACGCGCTGCGCGCCGTGGTGCGCGGCCTGGCCGCCGAGCCCGCCGAGGCCGGCCTGGATCCGATGCTCGCCTGGCCAGTGGTGCGCGCCTGGCTGGAAGAACGCCTGGGCGCCGTGCCGGGCCGCCAGCGTTTCCTGGCCGGTGGCATGACCGTCTGCGGCATGGTGCCGCAGCGCGCCATCCCGTTCCGCGTGGTCGCGGTGCTGGGTTTGAACGAAGGCGAATACCCGCGCCAGGACCGCGATGCCGGGCTCGACCCGATCCGCCGCGAAGGCCTGCGCCGCCTGGGCGACCGCGACACCCGCAGCGACGACCGCTACCTGTTCCTGGAAACGGTGATGTCGGCACGCGACCGCCTGCATGTGAGTTGGGTCGGCTTTGATGCGCGCGACGGCAAGCCGCGCAATCCCGCCGCGCCCTTGGCCGAACTGATGGCCGCGCTGCCCGCCGGCGCCGGCGATACGCCGCCGTGGCTGGTCAGGCATGCGCTACAGCCCTTCGACGCCGCGTACTTCGGCAACGACCCTGCGCGGCGCAGCTTTTCCCCTGCCTTCGCCGGCATGGTTGGCGGCGAACGCGACGCCCCGGCGCTGCTCTCGCCGCGGCCCTCAGCGGCCAGCCAAGAAGCCGCCGATGTGGAGGTTTCCCGCGTGCTGGCCTGGTGCCGCGATCCGGCCAGGGTCGCGCTGGCCGACGGCCTGCGCGCTCGGCTGGATGCGCTGGGCGAACGCCGCCTGGCCAGCGACGAACCGCTGGAAGCACGCCTGGGCGTCTTCGACCGTCAGGCGCGCGCGCTGTGCGAACAGGCATTGGCCGAACCCGGGGTGCCGCTTCCCGAATCCCCGCCCGAAGCGCTGGTGCTCGGCGGCGTGCTGCCGCCCGGTGCGCTGGGCACGCAGGCCTGGGTCCGCGAACGCGACACCGCCGAAGCGCTCGTGGCCTCGGCGCGCGCCCGCAGCGAACTCGCCGGTTTGCTTGAACCGGATCTGGCGCCGGAAACCGTCCCGGACATCGCCCGCCAGGTCGGTCGTTTCAGCATCAGCGGCGAACTCGACCGCGTGCGCGAACGCAACGGCTTCCTGTTCGTTTGCGACACCTTCGCGCACAAGGGCACGGAAGCCGAGCTGGGTTTCCGCGAGCGCCTGCCCCTGTTCATCCGCTGGGCGCTGTGCCGGCTGGCGCCGGAAAACGCCACGCGCCGCGTGCGCATCGCTGCGTTGGTGGCCAAAGCCGGCAAGTCGCCCTGGCAGTCCGCGATCGCGGACTGGGATGAAGGATTCCTGCAGGCCGACGCCGCAGAGCGCGAGCAGTTGCGCGCCCAGCTCGAGACCCGCCTCGGCTTCATCATCGATGCCGCCACGCGCCCGGCCACCGACCCCTGGCCCTACTTCCCGCGCACCAGCTGGGCCCTGGCCAATGGCAAGGACGAGGCCGGCGACGAGTGGCGCCGCGAACTCGATTACGCGCCAGGTTATGCGCGTCTGCTGGGCCGGGGCCTGGCGCCCGATGAAAACGAAGACTGGCGATTGGCCCTGGCCGATGCCGCTACTGCGCTGCTCAACGCTATCAGCCTGGGCGACACGGAGGAAACGGCATGAACACGCCGGTCACCGTCGCGCACTGGCACGAACTGCCGCTCGGGCCGGGTGGCCGCGCCCTGGTCGAGGCCAGCGCCGGCACCGGCAAGACCTGGACCATCGGCGTGCTGTGGTGGCGCCTGCTGCTGGAACCCGCGCAGGCGCCGGGCGTCGAGCGCATCGTCGTCACCACCTTCACCGAAGCCGCGGCCCAGGAACTGCGCGAACGCCTGCGTGCGCGCCTGCGCCAGGCGCTGGACCTGGCCGACACGCGGCCTGCCATCACGGCAGACACGCCCGGCGACACGGCCTGGCTGCTCACGCGCTGGCAGGACGAAGGCATCTTCATCGAAGACCGCCGCCGCCTGCGCCTGGCGCTCGCGGATTTCGACCGCGCGCCCATCGGCACCCTGCACGGCCTGTGCCGCGGCATCCTGGCCGAACACCCGCTCGAAGGCGGGCAGGGCATCGAAGTGGCCGAGGCCGCGTCCGGCCAGGCCTTGCTTGAAGAACTGGCGCACGACGCCTGGCGCGTGCTGCGGCAGTCGGATACCGACGGCCTGGTCGACGCCGGCGTGGGCGAACTGAGCCTGGCGAAGTTCACCCGCACCTTGGCCACGCTGCTGCGCCCGGGCGTGCGCCTGCCGTCCGGGGAAACCTTCGACGAAGCGCGGGCCGGCCTGGCGCCCTCGCTTGCCGGGCCTTTGCGCGCCATCGCCGACGACGTTTCCTGGTTCACCCGCAAGAACGCCAAGCTGCTGTCGTGCCTGTCCGAAATGGCCGACTGGCTTGCCGGGGCCGACTGGGCCAAGGCCGACGAACGTCTTGGCGTACTGGCAGAGTTCCAGCTCGACGGCCAGGTGCGCCCCGATCGCCAGTCCGATTTCATGATGCAACCGGCCATCTCGCGCCTGCTCGATGAAGTGCCGCGCCTGGTGATGGCGCGCCATGGCCACGTGGCGCGCTTCTGGAGCGAGCAGGTCGTGCGGTTTTCCGCCTGGCGCGACCAGCGCCTCGCCGCCCGTGGCCAGCTCACCTTCGACGAGATGATCCGCCAGGCCCACACGGCCGTCAGCACCCGTCCGGCGCTGGCCGACGCGCTGTTCGCTGACTGGCCCTACGCGCTGGTCGACGAGTTCCAGGACACCGACGACCAGCAGTACGGCATCCTTGACCGCATCTATCGTGATGCCGAAGGCCAGCCGCGCGGCCGGCTGGTGATGATCGGCGACCCCAAGCAGGCGATCTACGGCTTCCGCGGCGGCGACGTGCAGGCCTATCTGCGTGCGCGCGCCCATGCCGGCCACCGGCTGGCACTGGACACCAACCACCGTTCGGCGCCGAACTACGTGGCGGCGGTGAACGGCTTCTTCGGCGCCGATGCCGCCGGCCCGGCGCTCGACGCCCGCGGCGAAGGCGCAATCCGCTACGAACCGGTGCTCGCCAGCGACCGCCAGGTGGCCACGCCATATCGCATCGGCGGCCAACCGGTGCAGGCGCCGCTGGTGCTGCACTACCTGGGCCAGCCGCCGGCCTCGCAGCCCGAGCGCAAGCAGGCCGCCATCGAGGCCTGCGCCGACCACATCGCGGCGCTGCTGGCCGATCCTTCGCACACCATCGGCCGCAAGCACGGCGACACGGTCGTGCACGAACGCCTGTATCCCGGCGACCTGGCCGTGCTGCTGCCCACCAACCCCGACATCGCCCGCCTGCGCGAAGCGCTGGGCCGGCGCGGCGTGCCCTGCGTCGGCGGCAGTCGCGCCAGCGTTTTCGATTCCGACTGGGCCTTCGAACTGCAGGTCGTGCTGCAGGCGCTGGCCCACGCCGAGGACGAAGGCGCCGTGCGCGCCGCCATGCTGACGCGGCTTTGGGGCGGCAGCCTGCACGACGTCGCCGCCCTGGCTGACTCGCCCGCGGCCTGGGAAGCAGCAAGCGACCGCCTGCAGCAACTGCGCCTGGCCTGGCGCGAACGCGGCGTGCTGGCCACCGTGCTGGAACTGGCCGCGACTGCCGCACCGCGCCTGCTGGCGCACGCCGGCGGCGAACGCGACCTTACCGACCTGCGCCACCTGGGCGAACTGCTGCAGCAGCAGGCCGATCAGGGCCTGGGCCCGCACGCCCTGCTCGACTGGCTGGGCGAACAGCGCCAGCACGAAGACGGTGAAGCGCCCGACAGCGACCAGCGCCAGCTGCGCATCGAGTCCGATGCCGCACGCGTGCAGCTGATGACCCTGCACCGGGCCAAGGGCCTGGAGTTCCCGGTGGTCTTCCTGCCGCTGCTGTGGGCGCATGCGCTCAATGAAAACCAGGACTCGCCGCCCTGGCTGCTGCCCGAGCCGGATGCGCCGGGCCGCCTCGCACGCTTCGATGTCCCGGCCCGCCGCCAGGCCCGGCACGAGGCCCAGGACGAACGCTTCCGCGTGCTGTACGTGGCGCTCACCCGCGCCATCCATGCCTGCCATGTGTATGCGCTGCCGCCGTCGCGGCCGGCGACGGCGAAAAAAAACGCCTCGCCGAAATCCGACCCCGAACGCGCGCCGCTCGATGCGCTGCTCGAACGCCTTGGCGTCGAACACGACTTCCCCGTGTTGCCGCACCTGCACTGGCAGGCCGGCTGGCCCGCCGCGATGCCCGCGCTTGCCCGCGAAGAAACACCGCCGGCAGCGCGTGAAGCCCTGCCAATGCCGCCGCCCGCGCGCCTGCGTCAGCGCCTGAGCTTTTCAACGCTGGTCGGCGGCGCCCGGATCGGCGGCGAAGAAGACAGCGCCGCCTCCGACGAATCCGAACCGGTGCTGGCCGTGGCTGCGGCCACGCCGGAAGAAGCGCCGCATCCGGCGCTCCTGGACCTGTCGGCGCTGCGGGGCCGCGCCTTCGGCAATGCGGTGCACGCCAGCTTCGAAAACCGCGACACGAACAAGCCGATGGCGGCGCAAACCGGCCTGGTCGCGAAACAGCTGGCCGACTTCGGCGTACGTGCGCGCGGCGAGTCGCTTGAAGAGCTCTTGCCGCGTCTGTGCAAACGCCTTGATGGCTCTCTGGCCGCCGAACTGCTGCCCGGACTCAGGCTGGGTGACGTGGCCGTGGCCGACCAGCGCGCCGAAATGGCTTTCCACTTCGCGCTCGACGGCGCCCGGCTGGAAGCGCTGAGGCAGGCCTGCGCCGCACACGGCGAACCCGACCTGGTGCCCGCCCTTGGCTGGCGCGAACTGCGCGGCCTGATGACCGGCAAGATCGACCTGGTGTTCGAACACAAAGGCCGCGTGCACGTGCTCGACTACAAGGGCAACTGGCTGGGCGAACGCCTGGGCGACTACAGCGGCGCGGCCCTGGCGCAGGCGATGGACCACAGCCACTACCGGCTGCAGGCGCTTATCTACACCGTGGCGGTGCATCGTTTCCTGAAACAGCGCCGTCCCGATTACGACCCTGGCCAGCACCTTGGCGAGGCGATCTACCTTTTCATACGCGCCGCCGGCCTGGCGCCGGGCGCGGGCGTGTGGAGCCACGCCTTCCCGCCGGCGCTGCTCGAAGCCGTGGACCAGGCGCTGGCGGCCGGCGCCACCGCGGAGGCCGCCGCATGAGCCACCTCGACTACCGCCCGCTGCCCCTGCCCGAATTCGACGGCCGCCCGGCCGAACGCGCGCTGGCCCGCGCGATCACCCGCTGGGTGGGCGCCCACGGCGGCAGCCCGCGCCTGGCCGACCTGGCGGCGCGCGCCGCAGTGGCCGAACAGCGCGGCGACACCGCCCTGGCGCCGCTGGACGCCGAAGTGCGCGCCGACCTCGCCGGCGAAGCCCTGGTCGGCGACGGCAGCGAACGCACGCCCTTCGTGCTCGACGCCGACGGCCGTTTCTACCTGTGGCGCAACTACCGCTTCGAAGGCGAAGTCGCGGCGGCGCTGCAGGCGCTGCACGCCGACGCCCGTCCGCTGCCGATGGCCGAAGACGAGCTGGCGGAACTTTTCCCCGGCGGTGATCCTGCGAAAGACGGCGCCCAGCGCGAGGCCGTGCGCGCCATCGGCGGCCGCCGGCTTCTGGTGCTCACCGGCGGCCCTGGCACCGGCAAGACCACCACGGTGCTGCGCATGCTGCTGCGTCTTCTTCGCGATGGCATCGCCGCGCGCGACGGCATCGCCGTGGCCGCGCCCACCGGCAAGGCCGCGCAGCGGCTGGTTCAGTCGCTGCGCCAGGAAGCCGCGCGCCTGCGCGACCAGCTGCCGGCGTCATGGGCCAGCGCGCTCGACGCGCTGCCCACCGACGAAGCCCGCACCGTGCACCGCCTGCTGGGCTGGTCGCCGGCGCGGCAGGCGTACTCGCGCAATCCGGCAAATCCCGTCGACGCCGGCGTGGTGGTCGTGGACGAGGCCTCGATGCTCGACCTGGCCCAGCTGCGCGCGTTGCTGCAGGCGCTGCGCCCCGGTGCGTGCCTGCTGCTGGTGGGGGACGCCGACCAGCTCGATTCGGTTGGCGCCGGTTCGGTGCTGATGGACCTGGTCGCCACGCTCGAAGCGAAAGCCTCGCCGGCCCTGGTGCGCCTGCGCCACAGCTTCCGCGCCGTCGAACCGCTGGTGCGATTGAACGAAGCCGTGCGCGCCGGCGACAGTCCCGCGCTTGCCGGCGCGCTGGTGGCCGCGGGCGACACGGCCCGCCTGCATCCCCTGGAAGACACCGGCGCCCTGGCGCGGCGCCTGCGCGGCTGGGCCGATGCCCTGGCCGAACCCGGTCCGCCGCCGCCGCTGCCGGGCACCGACGAAGCCGCCGCAGCCCTGGCCGCGCTGCAGGCCCTGCCGGCGCGGCAGCTGCTGTGCGCGCTGCGCGAAGGCCCGTTCGGCGCCGATGTCGCCGCCGCCGCCATCGAGGCCCGCCTGCGCCAGCAGTGGAACGTGCCGGCTGGCAGTGACTGGTTCCCCGGCCGCGTGGTGATGGTGACCCGCAACGACTACGGCGCGCGCCTGTTCAACGGCGACCAGGGCCTGTGCCTGGCCGGCGCCGACGGCCGGCTGCAGGTGTGGTTCGAAGCGCCCGATGGCGGCGCCCGCGCCCTCGCGCCCGGTGCGCTGCCGGCCCATGCCGCGGCTTTCGCCATCACCATCCACAAAAGCCAGGGCAGCGAATACGGCCACGTCGCCGTGCTGCTGCCGCCTGATCCCGAACACCGCATCCTGTCGCGGCAATTGCTCTACACCGGCCTGTCGCGCGCCAAGCGCTCGGTTGAAGTCTGGGGGCCGCAGGCCAGCCTCGACGCCGCACTTGCTCGCGCCGTGCGGCGCGCCGGCGGCCTGGCCGCGCGGCTGGAAAGCCTGGCTTGAGCGTGTCCCGCGAACGGGCGGGGCCGGCTTACACTGGCGACATGGACGCGACCCTGCCGCCCCTGGAAACCGCCACCGCGCTGCCCGCCCGCCACTACGCGGGCGAGGCGGCGTTCCTGCGTGACCAGCGCGCGGTCTTCCCGCGCAGCTGGCAGCTGGTGGCGCGCGCCGACCAGCTGGCCGACGCCGGCGACCATGTGGTCGACCAGGTCGGCCGGCTGCCGGTGATCCTGGTGCGCGGCGCCGACGGCGTGCTGCGCGGATTCGCCAACGTTTGCCGGCACCGGGCCGGGCCGCTGGCCCTGTGCAACGGCAAGGGTGCGCGGGCGCTTCACTGCAAGTACCACGGCTGGACCTACACCCTGGAGGGCCAGCTGCGCTCGGCGCCGGAAATGCAGGACGCCGCGGATTTTGATGTGAACGACATCCGCCTGCCGGCGCTGCGCGTGGCCGAGTGGCAGGGCCTGGTGTTCGTGGCGGCCAGCGACGACGTGCCCGATTTCCAGGATGTCTACGGCGGCATTGCCGAACGCATCGCGCCGATCGATCTGGCCGCGTTGCGCTTCGCCCGCCGCGACCACTACGACCTGGCCTGCGACTGGAAGGTGTACGTGGACAATTTCCTCGAGGGCTACCACCTGCCGCACGTGCACCCAGGCCTTTCGAAGGTGCTGGACTACCGCGCCTACGACACCGAACTGCAGCCCTGGAAGTCGCTGCAGCACTCACCCCTGCGCGACGCCGGCGGCGCCAATGCCTACGGCGACGGCGAGGCCTTCTACTGGTTCGTGTACCCGAACGTGATGCTCAACATCCTGCCCGGGCGCCTGCAGACCAACCGCGTGCTGGCGCTGGGCCCGGGCCGGTGCCGGGTGGAGTTCGACTATTACTACGCGCCCGGCCCGGCCGGCGATGCCCTGGCCGCGGCCGACCGCGAGTTCAGCGACGAAGTGCAGGCCGAAGACATCGCCATCTGCGAAGCGGTGCAGCGTGGCCTGGATTCTGGCAGCTACGAGGCGGGGCGGCTGTGCCCGAAGCGCGAATCGGCGCTGTGGCATTTCCACAACCAGCTGCGTGCCGCCTACGCCGCCGACGAGCCCGCCTGATGCGCGACCCCCGCTACGACCCGCTGTTCGAACCGATCCGCATCGGCCCGGTGACCGCGAAGAACCGTTTTTTCCAGGTGCCGCACTGCAATGGCATGGGTCACGCCATGCCGCTGGCGCACGCCGCCATGCGCGAGGTGAAGGCCGAGGGCGGCTGGGCCGTGGTGTCCACCGAAGAATGCGAAATCCACCCCAGCACCGACCTCACGCCCTATGTCGAAGCGCGGCTCTGGGATGACCGCGACATCCCGGCGCTGGCGCTGATGTGCGAAAAGGTGCACGCCCACGGCGCGCTGGCGGCGGTGGAGCTCACCCACAACGGCCCGGCGGCCTCGAACCTGTTCTCGCGCGAAGTGCTGCTGGCGCCCTCGCACCAGCCGACCAAATACGGCTACCCGCACCAGGCGCGGGCCATGGACAAGGCCGACATCCGCGACTACCGCCGCTGGCACCGCGAAGCGGCCGTGCGGGGCATGAAGGCGGGCATGGACATCGTGTACGTGTACGCCGCCCACGACCTGTCGCTGGCCATGCACTTCCTGCAGCGCCGCCGCAACCAGCGCACCGACGAATATGGCGGTTCGCTGGAAAACCGCGTGCGGCTGCTGCGCGAACTGCTCGAGGACACCCGCGACGCCGTCGGCCACCGCTGCGGCGTCGCCCTGCGTTTCGCCACCGAAGAAATGCTCGGCCCCGGCGGCGTCGAGCTGGCCGAGGCGCGCGACATCGTGGCGATGCTGGCCGAGCTGCCCGACCTGTGGGACGTGAATGTATCGGCCTGGTACAACGACTCGCTGCCCTCGCGCTTCGGCGGCGAAGGCGCCCAGGAACCCTTCGTCGATTTCGTCAAGAAGACCACCAGCAAGCCCGTGGTCGGCGTCGGTCGTTTCACCTCGCCCGACACCATGGTCTCGCAGCTGCGCCGCGGCGTGATCGACATCATCGGTGCGGCACGCCCGTCCATTGCAGATCCCTTCCTGCCGCGAAAGATCGAAGAAGGCCGGCTCGACGACATCCGCGAATGCATCGGCTGCAACGTCTGTGTGTCGGGCGACAACACCGTTTCGCCGATCCGCTGCACCCAGAACCCCAGCATGGGCGAGGAGTGGCGCAAGGGCTGGCATCCCGAGCGAATCAAGCCCGCGCGCAAACCCGCGAAGGTGCTGGTGGTCGGCGGCGGCCCGGCCGGCCTGGAAGCCGCACGCGCGCTTGGCCAGCGCGGTTTCGAGGTCTCCCTGGCCGAAGCTTCGAAAGAACTGGGCGGCCGCGTCAGCCGCGAAGCACGACTGCCTGGCCTGGCCGAGTGGGCGCGTGTGCGCGACTGGCGCATCGGCCAGATCAACAAGATGCCGAACGTCGCGACCTATCTGGACTCGCGACTCGAAGCCGACGACGTGCTCGAATTCGGCGCCGACCACGTGGTCATCGCCACCGGCGCCCACTGGCGACGCGACGGTTTCGGCCGCAGCCACGGATTGGGCATCGAAAGCTTCGAAAGCAATCCAAGGGTATTCACGCCCGACGACCTGATGGACGGCCGCCTGCCCGAAGGCGAAGTAGTGGTGTTCGACGACGACGGCGGCTACCACGCCACCGTGGCCGCCGAACTGCTTGCGAAAGCCGGCCGCCGCGTGCACTTCGTCACGCCCGAGGACGTGGTCGCGCCCTGGGGCCAGTTCACCCTTGAATACCGGCACGTGCGCAAGCGCCTGGCGGCGCTGGGCGTGCAGGTGCAGGTCTCGAAAGTAATCGCCGGTTACGAAGGCCGCGCACTGCGGCTCGAAGACGCGTGGTCCGGCACGGTGCTGGAACTGCCTGCGGACGCCGTGGTGTCGGTCACCGCGCGGATTCCGGACGATGTGCTGTTCCAGACCCTCGGCGGCCGCGAAGCCGGGCAGCCCGAGGCAGGCGCGTTCTCCCTGCATCGTATCGGCGACTGCGAGGCGCCCGGCCTCATCGCCCACGCCGTTTATGCCGGCCATGCACTGGCCCAGGCGCTGGGCGAAGTCGGGGATGACGGCGTGCCGTTCCTTCGACACTTCCACCACGGCGGCAATCAGGCCTGAGCCTGCCGGGCCGGCCGCGGGCCCGGGCGGCCGTTCCGCGCTCCGCGTCACGTTAGCTCCTGGTACTGGCTCGCGACGCGCGGGCGCCAAGGGGGATCGCACATGAATGACCGGACCCGACTGACCCGTCGGCAGTTGGTGCAGGGCGGCCTGGGCGCCGTGGCGCTGGTGGCAGGCGCCCCGCTGCTGGCCGCCGAACCCACCCCGAGCCAGACCGAAGGGCCGTTCTTCCCCAAAAAGGACCAGGCGGACAAGGACCTGGACATGACCCGCGTGGAAGGCCGCAGCGAAGCGGCGCTCGGCGAGGTGATCGAAATCAGCGGGCAGGTGCTGGACGAAACGGGTGCCCCCATCGCCGGCGCACTGGTGGACGTCTGGCAGGCCAACAGCCACGGCCGCTACGACCACGAAAGAGACCCCAACCCGGCACCACTGGACCCGAACTTCCAGGGCTGGGCACGCCTGACCACCGATGCCGAGGGTCGCTACCGCGTCCGGACCATCAAACCCGGCGCCTACCCGGTGGGCGAGGGCTGGTCCCGGCCGCCGCACATCCACTTCAAGGTGGCCAAACGCGGCTTCCGGGAAGTCACCACGCAAATGTATTTCGCCGGTGAACCGCTCAACGACGTCGACCGGCTGTGGAACTCGCTGTCCCCCGGGGAGCGCGGGCAGCTCACCGTGGCCTTCGAAGACAGGGGCGGGGCAGCACCCACGGGCAACTTCGACCTGGTGCTCGCCAAGGTTTGAGCGCGCCGGGGCGCGCTCTACCCTTCCGCGCCGATGTGGCGGTCGAAGAAGGCCAGTAGTTTTTCGTAGTAGGCCACCTTGCGATCGAGGTCGACGAAGCCGTGGCCTTCCTTTTCCTCGACGATGGTCACTTCCGGCGGGTTGCCGGCCTTGGCCAGTGCGTCGCGCATCGCCTCGAAATGGTCGATCGGGGCGCGCACGTCCATCTTGCCGTGGGCCAGCAGCACCGGCACCTTGATGCGCGCGGCGCTGTAAACCGGTGACTGCATGCGCTGGGCCTCGGGGCCCTCGGGCATCACGCGGGCCATGAACTTGCGGCCCAGGTCGGATTCGCTGGTGTCGCCGGACTTGAACATCAGCGGGATGCTGTACACGCCGACGTAGCCGGCCGTGCACTGCAGCGCGTCCGGCGCCAGCGCCGCCGCCTGCAGCGCGGCGAACGCGCCGTAGGACGCGCCGTAGGCGCACACCCGCTTCGGATCGGCGATGCCCTGGCCAACGACCCACTGCATGCCGTCGAGCAGGTCGCGCACCATCGCATCGCCCCACTGGCCATAACCGGCAGTCCTGAAGCCGCTGCCGTAGCCGGCCGAACCGCGGAAGTTGAGCTGCAGCACGGCGTAACCGCGGCTGGCCAGCAGCTGCACTTCCGGGTCGAAGCCCCAGCTGTCGCGGACGCCGTGCGGTCCGCCGTGTGCCATCACCACCAGCGGCAGGTTCTTGGCGTCCCGCCCCGGGGGCAGGGAGAGGTAACCGTGCAGGATCTGGCCGTCGCGCGCCTTGAACGACACCGGCTTCATGGCTGCCATCGTTTCGGGATTGATCCAGCTGCGCTGTGCGAGCAGGAACTTCGCCTGGCCGGTGCTGGCGTCGAACAGGAAATACTCACCCGGGTTGCGGTCACCATAGACGCGAACCAGGAACAGGCGGTCGTCGCGGCTGCGCCCCTCGAAACTCACGGCCTGGCCCGGGAAGGCGGCCAGCAGGCCGGCGTAGACCTTGGCGCCGGTCGAGGCCTGGTCGACGAAGCTGTAGTCAGGCAGTCCATCCTGGTAGGCGGCGGCGATCGGGCCCTTGTCGCCCATCAGCAGTCCCTCGGGTTCGACAGCGCGCGAGGGCAGCAAGGGCGTCACTTCGCCGCTGGACATGTCCACGGCATCGATGCGGTGCGGCTCTCCCTGGTCGCTGGAGGCCATGAACACCAGGTTGCGCTCCTCATCGATGGCCAGCGGGATACGCTCGGGCTCGCCTTCGTCCCAGATCTTCAGCGGCGCCCAGCGGTCCTTGCGGCGAACGTAGCTGCCGGACTTACCCAGGATACGTTCGCCCCAGATGTAGCGCGGCTGGTCGTCGCTGTCATAGACGATGCCCTGCACCGCGCGCAGTGGGGTGAGTACCTTCATCGGGTTCGGCGGCCACATCCCGCGCACCGGGATGCGCATGACATAGGTCGAATCGCCGGAGTAGTACGACACCAGGATGCGCTCCGGATCATCCGGCAGCAGGTCGACGATGCCGCCGAATCCGCCGATCAGCGGCGTCGGGTCAGTGCCGTCGGCCTGGCCCACGTACCAGCGGGTCACAAAGACGAAGCGCAGGTCGTCGAGCAGGCTGCCGGTGAGCTTGTCCACGGAGAACAGGAACTGGTTGTCGTCCTTCCAGCGCAGCGAGGAAACGTAATCGTCCTCGGCCAGCTTCAGGTTCACGGTCGGGGCCATGTCGGCCACGCGCAGCACCACCAGCGACCACTGCTCGTCCCTGCGGACCGTGGCCAGCAGGTGCTTGCCGTCCGGAGACAGCGCCATGTTGCTGAACTCCGGGGACTGGAACAGGGCCCGGATGGTCGGCGCCGGGGTCGCCGCATCGGCGGCGCTGGCGGGCGGTGCAGGCACCAGGGCCAGCAGCAGGGCGGCAAGGATCAATCGCATCGGGGACGTCCGGGGTCACAAAAGAGCCGCGATTCTAGCCCTTGCGCCGGAGTCCCGGGCGGGGTGCCCCCGGGCGGCGTGATGCCGGATAATGGCGGGCTCCGCGTTTGCCCGAGCCTTCCGCCATGAATTCCAAGTTCCGCAAGCCGCTGCCCGGCACCTCCCTGGACTTTTTCGACGCCCGCGAGGCTGTCGAGGCCCTGCAGCCCGGCGCCTGGGACGGCCTGCCTTACGTGTCGCGGGTGCTGGCGGAAAACCTGGTGCGGCGCTGCGAGCCGGCGACGCTGGACGATTCGCTGCGGCAGCTGATCGAGCGTAAGCGCGACCTCGATTTCCCGTGGTTCCCGGCGCGCGTGGTCTGCCACGACATCCTGGGCCAGACCGCGCTGGTGGACCTGGCCGGACTGCGCGATGCCATCGCCGAACAGGGCGGCGACCCGGCCCAGGTGAATCCGGTGGTGCCGGTGCAGCTGATCGTCGACCACTCGCTGGCGGTGGAATGTGGCGGTTTCGACCCCGAAGCCTTCAGCAAGAACCGCGCGATCGAAGACCGCCGCAACGCTGACCGCTTCCACTTCATCGACTGGACCAAGCTGGCGTTCAAGAACGTGGACGTGATCCCGCCGGGCAACGGGATCATGCACCAGATCAATCTTGAAAAAATGTCGCCGGTGATCGGCGTGCTCGATGGCGTGGCCTATCCCGACACCTGCGTCGGCACCGACAGCCACACGCCGCACGTGGACGCGCTGGGCGTGATCGCCATCGGCGTTGGCGGCCTGGAAGCCGAAAGCGTGATGCTGGGCCGCGCCTCCTGGATGCGCCTGCCCGACATCATCGGCGTCGAACTCACCGGCAAGCCGGGCCCGGGCATCACCGCCACCGACGTGGTGCTGTCGCTTACCCAGTTCCTGCGCCAGCAGAAGGTCGTGGGCGCCTGGCTCGAGTTCCACGGCGAAGGTGCCGCGGCGCTGACCCTGGGCGACCGTGCCACGATTTCCAACATGGCGCCCGAATACGGCGCCACCGCGGCCATGTTCTTCATCGACGACAACACCCTCGACTACCTGCGCCTGACCGGCCGCAGCGACGAGCAGGTGGCCCTTGTCGAGACCTACGCGAAGACCACCGGCCTGTGGGCGGACGCACTGGCTGGCGCGCGCTACGAACGGTTGCTTCAGTTTGATCTTTCCAGCGTGGTGCGCACCATGGCCGGCCCGTCGAACCCGCATGCCCGCGTGGCCACCAGCGAGCTGGCGGCGAAGGGGATTTCCGGCAGCCTCGAGGCCGGGCGCGCGCAGGAAGCCCAGGGCCTGATGCCCGACGGCGCGGTGATCATCGCCGCCATCACCTCGTGCACGAATACCTCCAACCCGCGCAATGTCATCGCCGCCGGCCTGCTGGCGAAAAAGGCCAATGCGCTGGGCCTGGTGCGCAAGCCCTGGGTGAAGAGTTCGCTGGCGCCGGGCTCGAAGACCGTGGCGCTGTACCTGGAAGAAGCCGGCCTCAAGCACGAGCTCGAGAAGCTGGGCTTTGGCATCGTCGCCTTCGCCTGCACCACCTGCAACGGCATGTCCGGCGCGCTGGACCCGAAGATCCAGCAGGAAATCATCGACCGCGACCTTTACGCGACCGCCGTGCTCAGTGGCAACCGCAACTTCGACGGCCGCATCCACCCCTATGCCAAGCAGGCCTTCCTGGCCTCGCCGGCGCTGGT
>NZ_CAXBJS010000011.1:0-30233 GCF_963976025.1 uncultured Arenimonas sp. | reverse complement strand
GGCTGGGCCCGCCGCTGGCTGGCCGGCCTGCTGCTGTCGCTGCTGTCGCTGCTGCCGCTGCTGGCGCTGGCCGGCGAAGACCCCGAGGGCCTGATGTTTCGCGAAGGCGATCAATGGGTCGCCACCCTGGCCATGGACACCAGCGTGCACATGCAGGTGCACGGACTAATGGCGGAGGTGTCGGTGCGCCAGACCTACCGCAATGATTCCAGCCAGTGGCGCGAGGGCCGCTACCTGCTGCCGCTGCCGGAAAACGCCGCCGTCGGCGCGCTGACCCTGCGCATCGGCGAACGCCTGGTCGAAGGCGAGATCCGCGAGAAGGAAGACGCCAAGGCCGTTTACCAGGCCGCGGCCGCGGCCGGCCAGCGCGCCAGCCTGGTGTCGCAGAACCGGCCGAACCTGTTCCAGACCGCGGTGGCCAACATCGGCCCGGGCGAGGAGATCGAAATCGAAGTGCGCTACTGGCAGCCGGTGGCCTACCGCGACGGCGTGTTTTCGCTGGGCCTGCCGCTGACGCTGACGCCGCGCTACCTGCCCGCGCCTTCTCCCGATGCGTCCTTCGCCATGCACGCGATGTCGCTGGAGGCGCCCGAAGCCCTGCCCGCGGTCGCCGGCAGCATGGACGGCGGCGTGGCCGCGGGTCCGACCGTGGCCCTGGTCGCCGACATCGATGCCGGCCTGCCGCTGCAGCGCATCGAAAGCCCCACCCACGCCGTGACCGTGTTCGGGCACGACGGCGTGCACCGGGTCGAGCTGAGCGAGCTGGTCGAGGCGAGCGACCGCGACTTCGTCCTTGAATGGGAGCCCGAACCGAGCAAGGCCCCGCGCAGCGCCGTGTTCCTGGACCGCGTGGCCGGCGAAGACTACGCGCTGCTGATGCTGGTGCCGCCGACCCTGCCCACCGCGCCGCTGCCGCGCGAACTGATCCTGGTGATCGACAACTCCGGCTCGATGTCCGGCGCGTCCATGGCCCAGGCCATCGAAGCCGCCGACCGCGCACTGGCGCGGCTGCGCCCGGGCGACCGGTTCAACGTGATCCGCTTCGACGACGACTTCGACCTGCTGTTCGCCGACGCGGTGCCGGCGCAGCCGGGCAATGTCGCCCGCGCCCGTGCCTGGGTGCGTTCGCTGCGCGCCGAGGGCGGCACCGAAATGCTGCCGGCGCTGGTGGCGGCGTTCGCCGGGCATGCGCCCGAGGGCTACCTGCGCCAGGTGGTGCTGGCCACCGATGCCGCGATCGGAAACGAAGACCAGCTGCTGCGGCTGATTGAATCCGGACGCGGCAAGAGCCGGCTGTTCCCGGTCGGCATCGGCAGCGCGCCCAACGACCACTTCCTGCGCAAGGCCGCCGAACTCGGCCGTGGCACCGGCGTGGTGGTGCGCGACGTCAACGAGGTGGCGGAAAAGATGGACGGCCTGCTGGCGAAACTCGACCGCCCGGCCATGCGCGACATCCAGGTGGACTGGCCGGGTCTCACCGAAGCCTACCCGGCGCGCATTCCCGACCTCTACCAGGGCGAGGCGGTGCAGGTGGTCGCGCGCCTGGACCGCGTCGATGGCATCGCCACCGTGCGCGGCCTGGCGCCGCAGCCCTGGTCGCGCCGGCTGGCGCTGGTGAGCGAAAAATCGGTGCCGGCGCCGGGCGTGGCACGGCTCTGGGGCCGGGCGCGCATCGATGCGCTGGAAGACGAGCTGCGCCGCGGCGGCGACATCGAAAGCCTGCGCCCGGCCATCGTCGATGTCGCGCTTCGCCACGGCCTGGTGAGCAGCTACACCAGCCTTGTCGCCGTCGACAAAACGCCGGCGCGCCCTGCCGATCAGATGCTCGCCAGCACGCGACTGGCCAATGCCACGCCGGCCGGCAGCCTGGCCTTCGCCCAGGGCAGCACGGGTTGGCCACGCGACCTGTTCCTTGCCGCCGTGCTGCTGCTCGGCAGCCTGCTGCTGCTTCGCGTGAGGAACTGAGCATGACCGCCCGCGTCCTGGCCTGCCTGTTCTGCGCGCTGCTGCTTTGCCTGCTGCGTCCCACCGACAACCCCCTGTAGGAGACACCGACATGGTCCTGATCGTTGAAAACCGCAGTCGTTTCCCTGCCCCGGCGCCCGAACCGGGCCACCGCTCGACCGAACAGGCGTTGGCGCACATGCACTGGTTTTTCGTGCCGGCCGATGCCAGCCCGCTGCTGCGCCGGCGGCCGTTTCCCCTGCCCTCCCCCAAGGCCGCGCAGGAGGCGCGGTGAACTTCGCCCCGGCATCACGGATGCACCCTCGGGACAAGGAAGTCCCACCACCGCGGCGACGTATGCCGCGGCCGCGGGGCCTGCGCGGAAGTGCCGCGCCGGCGCGGCGCTGGCTGGCCAGGGCCCTGCTGCTGGCGGCCGGCGTGCTGGCGGTGCAGGCGGCCTGGCTGCCGGCCAAGGCGGCGCTGGCCCAGGGCCTGCTGGAAAGCACCTGGCAGCAGTCGCTGGCCGACGGCGGAACGCACCGCCCCTGGCCCTGGGCCGACACCCATGCCGTGGCGAAACTGGCCGCACCGCGGCTGGGCATTTCGCAGGTCGTGCTGGCCGGCGACAGCGGCCGCAGCCTCGCCTTCGGGCCGGGCTGGGCGGAATCAAGCGCCCTGCCGGGCACGACCGGCACGGTCGTCATCAGCGGCCACCGCGATACCCACTTTCGCTGGCTGCAGGACCTGCGCGACGGCGACGTGCTGGAACTGCAGTCGCACGACGGGCCCCGCCGCTACGAAGTCGCCGCCACCCGCATCGCCGACGCCCGGCACGAGCGCATCGTGGCCACCGACCGCGACCAGCTGCTGCTGGTCACCTGCTGGCCCTTCGACGCCACCGCCCCGCGCGGGCCGCTGCGTTACCTGGTTACGCTGCGGCCACTTCCGCGCGCATCTTCGTGATGACTTCGCGGTAATCGGGGGCGTTGAAGATGGCCGAGCCGGCGACGAAGGTGTCGGCGCCGGCGGCGGCGATGGCGCGGATGTTGTCGGCTTTCACGCCGCCGTCGATCTCCAGGCGGATGGGCTTGCCGAGCTTGTCGATGCGATCGCGCACGCGCTTGAGCTTGTCGAGCGCCGACGGGATGAAGGCCTGGCCACCGAAGCCCGGGTTCACCGACATCAGCAGCACCAGGTCGAGTTCGGGCAGCACGTAGTCCAGCACTTCGATCGGCGTGGCCGGGTTCAGCACCAGGCCCGCCTGGCAGCCCTGGGCCTTGATCAGCTGCACGGTGCGATGCACGTGCTCGCTGGCCTCGGGGTGGAAGCTGATGAGGCTGGCGCCGGCAGCGGCGAAGTCGGGCACGATTCGGTCCACCGGCTTCACCATCAGGTGCACGTCGATCGGCGCGGTGACGCCGTGCTTGCGCAGCGCTTCGCAGACCAGCGGACCGATGGTGAGGTTGGGCACGTAGTGGTTGTCCATCACGTCGAAGTGCACCCAGTCGGCGCCTGCGGCGATCACCGCGTCCACTTCCTCGCCCAGCTTGGCGAAATTGGCCGACAGGATGGACGGGGCGATGATGCAATTGGACATGGTGGCCTCAGTGCTTGTTGCGCAGCTTCTTGATGCGGTCGTAGGCGTGGTTGATCTCGCGCGCTTTTTCTTCGGCCTGCTTGCGCAGGTCCTCGGCGATGCCGCCCAGGCGGTCGGGGTGGTACTGGGTGATCAACCGGCGGTAGGCGCGGTCGATCTCGGCTTCGCTGGCGTCCGGGGACAAACCCAGCACCGCGTAGGGGTCGTATTTTTTCGCGCGGAACCAGTCGGCGTCGAAGGCATGGCCCAGGGCCATTCCCAGCACCGCACCGGCCGGATGGCGCAGCAGCAGCCAGCCGGCGATGAAGCCGAAGAGTTTTCCGTACCACCTCATGGCTGGCTCCCGCCGGCGAAACCGGGCTGGGCGGCGTACCAGGCCGCCAGGGCCTCGATGTCGCCGGGTTGCAGGGTATTGGCCAGGCTGGTCATGGGTTCGTGGCGGCGTTCGCCGCTGCGGTAGGCAGCCAGGGATCGGGCCAGGTAGAGCCGGTCCTGCCCGCCCAGGTGCGGCGTGCCGGCGGTGCGGCTGGGGCCGTCGTCGCCGTGGCAGGCGGTGCACAGGCCCAGTTTGGCCGGGCGTTCGGGCGGGCCGCCGGTGGCAGCGCCTGCCGGCGGCGGGGCGGCGGTTTGGCCATCGGCGCAGGCCACCAGCGGGGCCAGCACCAGGCCCAGGATCAGGGTCGGTCGGAGCATGCGCCGATTCTAGCAGCCGGCCGTGTGGCCGGGCGCGCACCGGGGCCGATAGAGTCGTACAATGGCCGGCCCGGTAACGTTCTACGAGACGCCCGTGCCCACCACCCTGCATACCGCCGAGCTTCCCGGCCTGCCCCTGCTCCACCGCGGCAAGGTCCGCGACGTGTTCGAACTGCCGGGCAAGCGCCTGCTGATGGTCGCCACCGACCGGCTTTCGGCTTTCGACGTGGTGCTGCCCGACCCGATCCCGGGCAAGGGCGAGATGTTGTGCCAGATCAGCAATTTCTGGTTCGACAAGACCGCACACCTGGTGCCCAACCACCTCACCCACGAACCGGTGTCCTCGGTGCTGCCCGAAGGCACCGACTCGGCGCTGTACGCGCGCCGTTCGGTGGTGTGCAAGAAGCTGCGGCCGGTGCCGGTGGAAGCGATCGTGCGCGGTTACCTCATCGGCAGCGGCTGGAAGGACTACCAGCGCACCGGCGCCGTCTGCGAAATCCGACTGCCCGACGGCCTGCGCCAGGCCGAACGCCTGCCGCAGCCGATCTTCACGCCGTCCAGCAAGGCCGCGCCCGGCGAACACGACCAGAACATCAGCTTCGACACCATGGTCGCCCAGGTCGGCGCCGAGCTGGCCGAACAGATCCGCGCGGCCACGCTGCAGATATACAAGTTCGCGGCCCGGCATGCGCGCGAGCGCGGCATCATCATCGCCGACACCAAGCTCGAATTCGGCCTGGACGAAAACGGCGTGCTGCACGTGATGGACGAGATGCTCACGCCCGACAGCTCGCGTTTCTGGCCGGCCGAACAGTACGAGGTGGGCACCAGCCCGCCCAGCTACGACAAGCAGTTCGTGCGCGACTACCTGGAAACGCTGGACTGGAACAAAACCGCGCCCGGCCCGCACCTGCCGGCCAACGTCATCGACGGCACCCGGGCCAAATACGCCGAAGCCCTGGACCGCCTGGCCGACATCAGGCTCGACTGAGCATGAAAAAGGGCGCGGCTGCCAGGCAGCCGCGCCCCCGTTTTCCTGCTTCGCGTGGCGCTTACATGCCCGCCATCAGACCGGCACCCATGCCCAGCATGCCGATGACGGCGCCGACGATGATGCTGATCACGATGAAGATGATCATGTAGACCAGGGCGACCAGCAGCGAGCGGCCAAAGCCGATCGCGATGCCGCCCGGGCGCTTGATCATCCAGTTCACGCAGGCCGAGATGATGACCAGGTTGACGATGGCGCTGACGGCCATGACCCCCATCATCGCCATGCCGGCGCCCGCCAGCGCGGTGGCGGCGGCGTCGGGGTCGCTGCTTGCCAGGCCACCCCCCATCAGTCCCCCGCCGACGCCAAAGACCATCGTCACCACGATGTTGACGATGAAGGCCAGCACCGCGGCGGCCAGCACCGTCAGCAGGCTGCGGCCGTAGCCGGGCGAAAAGCCCGCCACCAGGCGGACGGATAGTTTCAGGATCAGACCGGCGAACAGCAGGCCGATGATCACCGCCAACAGCATGAACACCAGCGCGCCCCCCATTGCTGCCATTTCCATTGCGAATCTCCCCATTCGAAAGGATTGCGCCTGCTTGGCGCAGGACCGACTTTGACCCGATCAGGGGCCCGGGGCAAGCCGCGGGTCCGGCCGGGCCATAATGCGGTTCCCCTGGCCATGGCCCCGCGCATGCCCCCACGCGACATCCTGCTTGCCCTGCTTGTCTGCCTGGCCTGGGCGGGGAATTTCCTGGGATCGGCGACCGCCCTGCGGGAAATGCCGCCGCTGCTGTTCACGGCGCTACGCCTGGTGCTGCTGGTGCTGCTGCTGGCGCCCTTCCTGCGCCGCCCGGGGCCCGGCCAATGGCCGCGCCTGCTGGCGATCACCATCAGCACCGGCGTGATGCACTTCAGCCTCAGCTTCTGGGCGCTGGCGCTGGCCGGCGACCTGAGTTCACCGGCGATCGTGATGCAGAGCTACGTGCCGATGTCGGTGCTGCTGGCCTGGGCGATCCTGGGCGAACGTTTTGCCTGGCGCACCGGCACGGCGATCGCGCTGAGCTTCGGCGGCGTGCTGGTGCTCGGGCTCGACCCGCTGGTGCTGGACAACCCGCTGTCGCTGCTGCTGATGCTGGCCTCGGCGTTTTTCCTGGCCATCAGCACGGTGCTGATGCGCGACCTGGGCGGCGTCACCCGCTTCAGCCTGCAGGCCTGGATCGCACTGGTGGGCGTGTTGCCGCTGCTGGGCCTGAGCCTGTGGCTGGAGCCGGGCGCCATCGCGCGGCTCGGCGGCGTTTCCGGCACGGCCTGGGCCGGCGTGGCCTACGCGGCCATCGTCGCCTCGGTCATCGGCCACGGCCTGTACTACAGCCTCGTGCAGCGCCACGCCGTGGCCAAGGTCATGCCCTGGCTGCTGTTGACGCCGGTGTTCGCCACCGGTCTTGGCATCGTCTTCTGGGGCGACCGACCCGGGCCGAAGCTGCTGATCGGCGGCGCCATGACGCTCGCGGGCATCCTGCTCATCGCCCTGCGCTCCCAGGCCAAGGCACGACCAGCGCCGGTAGCTGAAGAGCTCTGAATTTGCCGCGGATTTACGCGGCCAAAAAAGAAGGCGGGCCGAAGCCCGCCCTCTGAAGTAGAACCGGCACCCGTTACAGGCGCGGGGTCCAGGTGTCCTTTTCGCCGGGGCGCAGCAACAGGCGGCACAGGGCGGGCAGGAAGATGATCGCGGCGATCATGTTCACGATGAACATGAAGGTCAGCATGATGCCCATGTCGGCCTGGAACTTGAGGTCGGAGAAGATCCACATCGCCACGCCCACGGCCAGGGTCAGCGCGGTGTAGAAGATCGCGATGCCGGTGGTCTTGAGGGCGATGAAGTAGCTTTCCGACAGCGTGCGGCCCGGCGTCTGCATGGCCTCGCGCATGCGCGCGAAGATGTAGATGCCGTAGTCCACGCCGATGCCGACGCCCAGGGCGACCACGGCCAGCGTGTTCACCTTCATGCCGATGTCCAGCTCGACCATGACCGAGTGGCCCAGCTCGGTGACCAGCACCAGCGGCAGCAGGATGCACAGCGCCGACAGCGGGCTGCGGAAGCTGATCAGGCACATCACGAACACCGCCGCGTACAGCAGGTACAGGATGGTGTGCTCGGACGCACGCACGGTGTCGTTGGTGGCGGCCATCACGCCGACGTTGCCGGTGGCCAGGCGCAGGTTGACCTGGTCGGAGGTGAAGCCCGGCTCGTTGGCGGCCTGTTCGGCCAGGCGCACGCGCAGGTTGCCTTCGGCGTAGGCGTCGTTTTCCTCGCGGAACTGCTTCACCGCCGCGACCACGCGGTCGATGGTGGTGGCGCGGTGGTCGGAGGTGAAGATGGTGATCGGTATCGCGCTGCAGTCGCTGTTGAGCAGGCCCGAGTCGGTTTCGAAGCTCTGGGTGGCCTGGCGCAGGGTGTCCGGGTCGCGCGGCAGCACGCGCCAGGCGGCCAGGCCGTCGTTCCAGCCGGCGTTGACGATCTTGGCGGCCGCCGGCAGCGTGATCACCTGTTCGACGCCTTCGACGTTCTGCATGTGCCAGGCGAAGCGGTCGATGGTTTCCATCGCCGCGAACGACGTGGTGCAAGCCGACGGGCCGGCCTCGGCGATGACGTTGAGGATGTCCACGCCCAGCGCGAACCGGTCGGCGATGAGCACCGCGTCCTGGTTGTAGCGGGCGTCGGCATGCAGTTCGGCCACGCCCTGCTGGGCGTCGCCGATCATCACCTTGTTGCCGTGCTGCCAGGCGAAGAACCAGCCCAGCACGCCGACGGCCACGACCAGCCAGGCCACCTTGGGCCGGCTGAGGCGCGACAGGGCCGCCCAGATGCGGTCGAAGCGGGTCAGCTGGCGCAGGCGGAACTCGCGCTTGCGGTCGAGGTTGCGCAGCCGGGTGTAGCTCAGCAGCACCGGCAGCAGGACGAGGTCGGTGAGGATGGTCAGGGCGACACCGACGGTGGCGGTGATCGCCAGCTCGCGCACCATGTCGATGGGGATCACCATGATCGCGCCGAAGCCGATGCAGCCGGCCAGCAGCGCCACGGTGCCCGGGATCAGCAGCATGCGGAAGGACAGGCGCGCGGCTTCCAGCGGTTCGACCGCGTTCTTGGCGCTGGCGCGAAGTTCCTCGACGGTGCCCTCTTCCAGGCCACCGAAGAATATCTCGCCGCGGAAGCGGTTGATCATCTGCTCGCCGTGACTGACCGCGATCGCGAATATCAGGAAGGGCGTGAGCATGTTCATCGGATCGATGCCAAAGCCCATCAGCTGCAGGGCGCCCAGCATCCACACCACCGACACCAGGGCGGCGGCGACCGTCAGCGAGGCCAGCTTCACCGAGGTGGAATACAGGAACAGCAGCAGCCAGGTGAAGCCGATCGTCAGCGCGAAGAACTTGATGACCGAACGCGCGCCGTCGCTGATGTCGCCGACCATCTTGGCGAAGCCGATGATGTGCACGCTGTGGTTTTCATCTTCGTACTTCTGGCGGATGGCCTCGAACTGGTTCGCGACCTCCTGGTAGTCGAGCTTGTTGACGTCGCTTTCCGGGATAAGGTCGGCCCAGATCATCGCGCCGGAGAAGTCCTTGGCGACCAGGCGGCCGACGATGTTGGCCTTGATGATGTTGCTGCGGATCTGCTCGAAGTCCTCGGGCAGGGCCTGGAAGCCTTCGACGTTGGGCGTGAAGGTCTGCGGGATGACGTTGCCACCCGACAGGCCGTCTTCGACGACCTCGATGAAGCGCACGTTGGGGGTGAACAGCGAGCGGGCGCGCGCGTCGTCCGTGGCCGCCAGGTTGATGACGTCGCCGGTGACGTTCTCCAGCGTCGCCATGAACTGCTGGTCCAGCATGTCGCCGTCCTTCGCGATCACGGCCACGAGCACGCGGTTGGCACCGCCGAACTCCGCTTCGTAATCCTGGAAGGTCTGCATGTATTCGTGCTGCAGCGGCACCTGCTTCTTGAAGCCGGCATCGACCTCGAGCTGGCTGGCGAAATACGCCATCGCCACGGTGATCAGGGCGAACAGGACCAGGATGACCGGCCGGTTCGCGAAGACGATGCGCTCGGCGATCCGGGCGAAGGGGCCGGGCTGGCTGTTGGGCAGGCTCATGTGAACTCCCTTACTGCGGGCGGAACAGGGCGGCGCCCTTGTCGCCGACCACGATGAAGCCGGCATCGCCGGCCGGCAGGACCCCGGTGAGGTTCGGCGTTTCGCCGTTCGCCATCTCGAAGCGGGTTTCGGTGAACGGCGAGTCGCCGTCCGGGCGGGTCAGCACGACGCCGTTGGCGCCCACCAGGATGGCGCCGCCGTTGGCCAGCGCATGGCCGCCCATCAGCGAGGTATTCACGCCGGTCTCGACGGTGGTCCAGCTGCGGCCCAGGTCATGCGACTCGAGCACGTTGCCACGCAGGCCATGCACCAGCAGGTGCTGGCCGCCGAAGGAAAGGATGCCGAACATCGAACCTTCGTAGGGAAGGCGGTCGCGTTCCCAGCTCTGGCCGCCGTCGGTCGAACGGAAGAAGGCGCCGCGTTCGCCGGCGATGACCAGGTGGCCTTCGTCGGTGCGCGCCATGGCGTAAAGATGCGGGTCGGACTCGGCCTCGAGTTCGAGGTCGGAGGCGTCGAAGGTCCAGTCGTCGGCGGCGGGCGCTTGTTCGGCGGCAGCTTCCGGCGCGGGTTCGGCCTCGGGTTCCGGCTCGTCGTAATTGATGATGCCGCGCGGCGACCAGCTGACGCCGCCGTCGGTGGTTTCCAGGAACATGGCGTAGGCGCCGACGGCAAAGCCGGTCATGCCGTCCACCATCAGCACGTCCATCACCGGCACGCCATCGAGCGGGTCGGCGTAGTCGGGGGTCCATACCTGCGTGCGGCGACGGGTCCAGGTCTGGCCGCCGTCGGTGGAGTGCACGATGACGCCGTCGTGGCCGCCGGCCCAGAGAACGCCGTCGGCACTGGTGATCGAAGTCAGGGTGGAACGGGTGGGCACCGGCGCCTGCTTCCAGTCCTGGCCGTCTTCCGACACCAGGATGTGGCCGCGTTCGCCGACGACAAAATAGCCCGCGGCGGTCTGCACCACATCAAGCAAGAGTGACTGGCTGGCGCGCGGCATCATTTCCGCGTCCAGCGTGGCCGGGTCGGCGGCGGCGGGCGCGGCCTCTTCGGCCATGTCGTCGGTTGCGGGCGCTTGCTCGTCCTGGGACTGTGCCGCCAGCGGCAGCAGCATCGCCAGCAGCAGGGCACCCGCAAGGCGCGTGCGGTTGATTGGCTTGCTCGACATCGTTTCCCCCTTCCGGCTTCCCCGCGTCTTGCGGGGCCCTCAACGCAGCCGCGCCCTTTCGGGCGCGGCTGGTGTTTCCTTCACTCGTGGATCAGCGCACGCCCGAGGTGCGCAGGTTCTGCGGCGAGTAGTTCGCCGGCGTGCTCTGGTAGCCAAAGTCACGCACCTTGTCCTCGTTGTCGAGCAGCATGGTGATGTAGCGGCCGGACTTGAGGTCGTGGTGGGTTTCGAGGGTGGACCAGAAGGTCGGCACCTCGTAGTAGTTCACCGACGGCGCATCCGAATAACGCCACAGGTTGCCCTGGCCGTCGTAGTGGTCGATCAGCATGATCTGCCAGCTGTCTTCGTCCACGTAGAAGGTGCGGCGGCTGTTGATGTGGCGCATGCCTTCCTTGAGCTTGGCCTCGACCACCCACACGCGGTGCAGTTCGTAACGCATGTGGTCGGGGTTGAGGTGGCCCGGGCGGATCAGGTCGGCAACCTTGGTCTTGTCGCTGTGCGCCTTGTAGGCGTTGTACGGGACCAGCATTTCCTTCTTGCCCACCAGCTCCCAGTCGAAGCGGTCCATGGCGCCGTTGAACATGTCGGTCATGTCATTGGTGCGCAGGCCGTCCGAGGCGGTGCCCGGGTTGTCGTAGGCCACGTTCGGGGCGCGGCGCACGCGGCGCTGGCCCGGGTTGTAGACCCACGCCTGGCGCGGCGCGGCGGCCGCGTTCAGGGTTTCGTGCACCAGCAGCACCTGGCCGGCCAGACGCGCCGGGCCGAGCACTTCCTGCTTGAAGTACAGCAGGATGTTGTTGATGTTCTCGGAGGTATTGCCCGGCTTGTAGTACAGGCCCAGCAGTTCCTCGCGCACCTTGGTCAGCGTGAAATTGCCGCTGGCGGTGGGCGCGGCCTGGTTCGAGTAGCTGATGACCGACAGGCCCTTGTACTTGAGCTTGTGGTTCCAGATGACCTCGTAGGCGTTCTTCGGGATCGGGAACGGAATGCCCTCGGCGCAGTTCTGCACGCCTTCGCCGTTGGACACCAGCTGGCACTGGGTGGCGTTGCGCTTGGTGAAATCATAGGTGCGCTGCGGGAACGAGGCGCTGCGGCGGGTCGGGTACACGTCCATGCGGAAGGTCGGGTACTTGGCGAACATCGCCTTCTGGCCCGGGGTCAGCACGTTGGCGTACTGCTGGACGTTGGCGCGGCTGACCGAGTACAGCGGCTTGTCGGCCGCGAACGGGTCGGTGTGGAACTGGCCGACGCGGAAGCCCGCGGGCGGACGGGTAATGCCGCCATCCCAGGCCGGGATGGTGCCGGCGGCGTTGCCGGCCTTCTCGCCACCGACCGGGGTGAGTTCACGGCCCAACTTGGCCGCTTCCTCGGCGCTGACCGCGGCCTGCACCATTCCGGTGCCAGCGGCAAGGACGGCGCCGGCGGCGATGGCCAGTGCGTGTTTCCTGTTGATCTTCATCCGAATGCCTCCTGGGCTCAGAACGAGTACTTGACGGTGAACGCCGCGAAATCGCGGTCGTGGATCTGGTTGTATGGCTTAGCCCCGCTGAACGAGGTGTAGCTGAGGTCGAAAACCCACTGCTGCAGGTAGTTCGCTTCAACGCCCAGGGTCAGGGACTTGCGACCTTCCAGGAAGTTCCCGCCAGGTCCCGGGGTGATGCCGCTCACGTCATGGTTGAAGGCGATGCGTGGCGACAGCGTGATCGGCGTGCCGAATGCACCGTTGTAGTCGGCGCGGGCCGCCACACGGTAGCCCCACGAGAACGCGGTCGGGAAACCGCCGGTCAGCGTCTGCGGGTTGCGCAGGCAGCCAAAGGCCAGCGCACCAGCGCCCGGGAAACCGGCCGCCAGCGTGTCGGCCACGTCGCAGCCGCCGCCGGTGTCGGTGCCTTCGCCTTCGTAACGCAGTTCCGAATGCGCGGGCAGGTCCCAGACCTCGGTGCCGCCGACTTCGCCGACCAGGGCCAGCTGGTTGGCGCCCAGCACGTCGGCGAACAGCTTGGTGAAGGTCATCTGGATCTGGCTGACTTCATGCTCGCGCCAGCCGCGCACTTCCTGGCCCAGGGCATAGTTGCCCAGCTGGCTGTTGAACTGCAGCGCCGGCACCGGGATGAACGGGTTGAGCGGGGTCAGCGCCGCGTACAGCAGCTCGACGTCGTCGACCTGCAGCGGCATGTTCGGGCGATGGCTGATTTCACCCTGCCAGGCGACGCCGCCCGGCAGCGTGGTGTTCCAGCTCATGCCGTAGAGCTGGATGTCTTCCGGGAACTCGGCGAAGAAGCGGCCCGAGGCGGCGCCGACCAGCGGGTTGTCGACCGCGCGGCCCGACAGCAGCGGCACGCGGCTGTGGTAGTTCAGGAAGTAGAAGCCGAACTCGGTTTCGTTCAGCGCCGGCGCGAACCAGCGCAGCGCCATGCCGTACTGGCCGTCGTCGCGGGCGTTGCGGTTGGGCAGGCGGCCAACCGCGTTGCCGCAGCCGATGGCGATGATCTGGCCGGCGGTGGCCGGGCCGTAGATCGCGGCCAGGTCGGCGAAGCGGTCGGAGGTGGCGAAGCCGGCCGGGCCGTTGTAGCAGGTGCTGAAGAAGCGTTCCGGGTTGTAGACCGGCTGCGGCGTGGTGCCGAAGCCCAGCATCACGTAGGTGCCGCCCGGGCTGGCGAAGTCGTTGGAGCTGAAATAGGTGCCGGCGGCATCGATTTCGATTTCCTCGAACTCGAACAGGTACACGGCTTCCAGCGAGACGTTGTCGCTCAGGCTGATCGAGCCGTACAGCATGTCGATCGGCAGGAAGGCCTCGCGCAGCTCGGCGCCGGCGACGCGCAGCGCCGAAAGGTCGACCGGGTTGATGACGTTGATGCCGTTCTGGATGAAGGTGCTTTCACCCCAGCTGACGACCTGGCGACCCAGGCGGACGGTGCCGGCCAGGCTGCCGTCGTCGGCCAGCGCGAAGTTCTTGAACACGAAGGCGTCGAGCATGCGGAAACGCTGGCCGATGCGGTCCTGCGCTTCTTCGGTGAGGTCGTCGCGGCCTTCGTTCTCGAAGTCGTAGAAGTACGTGGCGCGCATGAACATGCCCCAGTCGCGGTAGTTCAGGCTGAGCTCGGAAGTCAGCTTGATCGCGCTGGAAATGGCGTCGCCTTCGTCGTACTTGAGGTTGCCGTCGTCACGGTTGGCCGAGAAGCGGCCCATCGCGGCGATCTGTTCCGGGGAACCCGGCACGCCGCCGGTGCTGGTGCAGCGGCCCGGGCCGACCGGGATCGCGCCCAGCGGCACGTTCTGGGTGCACAGCAGCGGGTTGAACCAGGACTTGGCGATGAGGTTCGGATCCTGTTCCTCGACGCGCCAGGAGTAGCCGTACGACACCGTGGTGTCGAAGCTGCCCTGGAGCTCGCCACGCGAGAACTCGATGGCCTGCGCGGCCGGGGCCATAAGCAGGCCGAGCGCGACGGCGGCGGCGAGGCGGGCACGAGCGACCTGCCCGTGGTTTGCATGCAGTTTCTTCATGGGTGCTTCCCCTGGGGTTCAGATCGACGACTGGGTGGTGGGTGGAACTCTAGAGCATTTCCTCTAGGCATATTAATAGTTCGTTAGGAAATGGCAATGCTGATGCGTATGGTCAGCCCGGAAAGTCGCCCGGCCCCGGGCTGAACGGCCTGGCCGGCAGGCCCAGCGCAGCCCTGACAGGCCCGCCGTCATAGGCCAGGTCCCGATCCAGGCGGGCCACGACCCCGGGCCCCGGGCCCCGTCGCCCGGCCAGGGCCAGGCCCAGCGCGAACAGCGGCGCCGGCACCCGCAGCAGCCGCGCGCCCGGCGCAGCCGCCGCCAGGCAGCGCGCCACCATGGCGTCATAAGGAAGGGTCTCGCCGCCCGGCAGGTCGAAATGACCCGGTACCGGCGCCGGCGCGCGCAGCGCCGCCAACACCGCCGCGGCCACGTCGTCGGCGTGCACGGGCTGGCGCAGCCCGCGGGCCGTATGCGGCAGCGGCAGCCAGCGCCAGCGCCGGGCCAGCGCCACCCAGCGCGACAGGTTCCGGTCGCGGCCGCGACCCCAGATCAGGGTCGGGCGCAGCAGGGTCAGCGCGCTGCCGCGTTGTTCGCAGGTGGCCGCCAGCCGGGCCTCGCAGTCGGCGAGCCGTTCGGCCAGCGCCCGTTCGTCCGGATCCGGGGAACCGGCCTTGCCGTGCCGGCTGGTCGAACCCAGCACCACCAGCCGGCGCGGTGCCAGCGCCGAGGCTTCAAACCAGTCGGTGAAAGCGTCCAGCGGGCCGAGGCTGGCGATGGCCATCACCGGCGGCGGGTCGGCCAGGCCGGGCAGGCTGCCGACGATCCAGGGCAGCCCGTCGGCTTGCGTGGGCGGCTGCCGGGTGACCGCCCATTCCAGCGGATCGCCCGGCCGAAGCAGCGCGCGCACGGACTCGCCGACCAATCCGGTCAAGCCGAACACGCCCCAGCCCTGCGCCTGTTCCGCGTGGTTTTCCATGCCCCGAGCATACCCGCGGGGCACGCGTGCACGGCGCCTTAGCGAATCGATGCGCTAGACTCGACGGCCAACTTTGTCGTGCGACGACACCCGAAACCGCCGCCCCGGCCCCTGGCCGCCCGAGCGCGGCCAGGCAAGGAACGCGATGCTCGGATTAATGCTGGCCACCCCTTTCGTGCTCGCGCTGCTGGTGGGCCTGCTGCCCGACCACCAGCGCCGCGCGGCCGCCTGGCTGGCCGGGCTGGCGCCGGTTGCCGGGCTGGTGCTGCTGGCCCTGATGACCCCCGACGTGATGTCGGGCGAAGGCGTGCGCAGCCTGGTGCCGTGGATCCCGGCCATGGGCCTGGACCTGTCGCTGCGGCTCGACGGACTGGCCTGGATGTTCGCCGGCCTGGTGCTGGGCATCGGCGCGCTGATCGTGCTCTACGCCAGCTATTACCTGTCGGAAGACGACAGCATGCCGCGCTTCCTGGCCTTCCTGCTGCTGTTCATGGGCGCGATGCTGGGCATGGTGATCGCCGGCAACCTGATCCTGCTGGCGGTGTTCTGGGAACTCACCTCGATCAGCTCCTTCCTGCTGATCGGCTTCTGGAGCCACCGCCAGGACGCCCGCGACGGCGCCCGCATGGCCCTGGCAATCACCGGCGCCGGCGGCCTGGCGCTGCTGGGCGGCGTGATCCTGCTGGGCCGCATCACCGGCAGCTACGAACTCGACGTGGTGCTGGCTTCGGGGCCGCAGATCCTCGCCAGCCCGCTGTATCCCTACGCGCTGGTGCTGGTGCTGCTGGCGGTGTTCACCAAGAGCGCGCAGTTCCCTTTCCAGTTCTGGCTGCCGCATGCCATGGCGGCGCCGACGCCGGTGTCGGCCTACCTGCACTCGGCGACGATGGTGAAGGCCGGCGTGTTCCTGCTGGCGCGGCTGCATCCGGCGCTGGCGGGCAGCGACCTGTTTTTCTACCTGGTCAGCGGCGTCGGCGCGATCACGCTGCTGGTGGGCAGCTGGCACGCCATCTTCCAGCATGACCTCAAGGGCCTGCTGGCGTATTCGACCATCTCGCACCTGGGCCTGATCACGCTGCTGTTCGGGCTGTCGACGCCGATGGCCGTCGTGGCCGGCCTGTTCCACATCCTCAACCACGCCACCTTCAAGGCCTCGCTGTTCATGGCCGCCGGCATCATCGACCACGAAACCGGCACCCGCGACATGCGCCGGCTGGGCGGCATGCTGCGCGTGCTGCCCTACACCGCCATCCTGGCGATCATCGCCTCGCTGGCGATGGCCGGCGTGCCGCTGCTCAACGGCTTCCTGTCCAAGGAAATGTTCTTCACCGAAGCGCTGGAGATCCGCGGCCACATGTTCATGCGCTGGGGCATCGCCGGCGCCGCGGTGCTGGCCGGTGCCTTCGGCGTGGCCTACAGCCTGCGCTTCGTGCACGACACCTTCTTCGGCGAAGGCCCGGTGCGCATCGAACGCGAGCCGCACGAGCCACCGCGCTTCATGCGCATCCCGGTCGAGATCCTGGTGATCCTGTGCCTGGCCGTGGGCGTCGCGCCGGCGCTGACCATCGCACCGGTGCTGCACGCCGCCGCCCAGGGCGTGCTGGGTGAAAACGTGCCCAACTACAGCCTGGCCATCTGGCATGGCTTCAACACGCCGCTGATGATGAGCCTGTTCGGCCTGGCCGCCGGCATCGCGCTGTATTTCGGCATCCGCAAGCTTATCGACCTGTACGGCATCAGCTACGACTCGCGCGGGCGCCGCCTTTACGAATGGAAGGTGGCCGAAGCCGTGCGCCTGGCCGGCAAGCTCACCGCGCGCCTGGAAAACGGCAGCCTGCAGCGTTACCTGCTGCTGGTGGTGCTGTCGGCACTGGCGCTGGGCATCGTGCCCTTCCTGTCGTCCGATCTTGTCTTCAGCGGCCGGTCGCAGCCGATGCCGCCGCTGGCCTGGCTGGTCTGGGGCATTGGCATGGTCGCCACCGTGGCCACCGTCGTGCTGCATCGCCGCCGCCTGCTGGCGCTGGTGGTGATGGGCGCGGTCGGCCTGGCGGTCAGCCTGGCCTTCGTGCTGCTGTCGGCGCCCGACCTGGCGCTGACCCAGCTGCTGGTGGAAATGGTGACGATCGCGCTGATGCTGCTTTCGCTGAACTACCTGCCGGCCGAGTCCGCGCCCGAACCCTCGAAGCTGCGGCGCTGGCGCGATGCCGCCATCGCGCTGGCCGCCGGCGGCGGCGTCGCGGCGCTGGCCTACGCCATCATCACCCGGCCGCTGGACACCGTGGCTTCGCAGATCCTGGCCCTGTCCCTGCCCGAGGGCGGCGGCAGCAACGTGGTGAACGTCATCCTGGTGGACTTCCGCGGCTTCGACACCCTGGGCGAGATCGCCGTGTTCGGCATCGCCGGCCTGGTGGTGCACGCCTTGCTGCGGCGGGCGCGCATGCTGCCCGAACGCCGCGTCGAAGGACCACCCGATCCGCTGGTGATTCCCAACACCGTGGCGCGCCTGCTGTTGCCGCTGGCGCTGGCGGTGTCGCTGTACCTGTTCCTGCGCGGCCACAACCTGCCCGGCGGCGGCTTCATCGCCGGCCTGGTGCTGGCGGTGCCGGTGCTGCTGCAGTACGTCCTGTCGGGCAATGAGTACATGGAACAGCGCCTGGGCTTCGACTACCCGCGCGTGATCGGCCTGGGCCTGCTGCTGGCCCTGCTCACCGGCGTTGGCAGCTGGGTGCTCGGTTACCCCTACATGACCAGCCACACCGACTACGTGGCCGTGCCGCTGCTGGGCAAGCTGCCCATGGCCAGCGCCATGGTCTTCGACATCGGCGTGTACCTGGTGGTGGCCGCCGGCAGCCTGCTGATGCTGGGCATGATGGCCGCGGTGCGACCGCCGCTGCACGGGGGGGCGCGCTGATGGAACTGGCGCTTTCGATCTTCATCGGCACCCTGGTCGCGGCCGGCGTCTACCTGCTGCTGCGGGCGCGCAGCTTCGACATCATCCTGGGGCTGACCCTGCTTTCCTACGCGGTGAACCTGCTGATCTTCAGCATGGGCCGGCTGGCGGTGGCGAAACCGCCGATCCTGGACAAGGCCCTGGACCCGACCCTGGCCAACCACTCCGACCCGCTGCCGCAGGCGCTGGTGCTGACGGCCATCGTCATCGCCTTCGCCATGACCGCGGTGCTGCTGGTCACCGCCGTGCGCAGCCGGTCCGACAGCCGCAGCGACCACGTCGACGGCAGTGAACCGCGCCGGGAGGACCGCCCGTGATGGCGCACCTGACCATCCTGCCGATCCTGCTGCCGCTGCTGGCCGCGATCGTGCTGCTGCTGGTGCCGACGCGGCGCATCGCCGTCCATCGCTTTGTCGGCCTGCTGTCCTGCACCGGCCTGGTGGCCGTGGCGGCGACGCTGGCGCTGCAGGCCGACGACGGCGGCACGCGGGTCTACCTGGTCGGCAACTGGGCGGCGGAGATGGGCATCACGCTGGCCGCCGATCGCCTGTCGGCGATCATGCTGCTGGCCACCAGCCTGCTGGCCCTGCCCTGCCTGTGGTTCGCCACGGGCGGCTGGGACCGGCGCGCGCTGCACTTCCACGTGCTGTTCCAGTTCCAGTTGATGGGCCTGAACGGTGCCTTCCTCACCGCCGACCTGTTCAACCTGTTCGTGTTCTTCGAAGTGCTGCTCATCGCCTCCTACGGCCTGCTGCTCAGCGGCGCCCGCGGTGCGCGCGTGCGCAGCGGCCTGCACTACGTGGCCTTCAACATCACCGCTTCCACGCTGTACCTGTTCGCGGTGGGCTACATCTACGGGATCACCGGTGCGCTGAACATGGCCGAAGTCGCCGTTCGCGTGGCGGCCATGCCGGCCGCCGAGGCGGCGCCGCTGAAGGCGGCCGCGGGCCTGCTGCTGGTGGTGTTCTGCGCCAAGGCGGCGCTTCTGCCGATGTACTTCTGGCTGCCGGAAACCTACGCACGCAGCCCGGCCGCGGTCGCCGCGCTGTTCGCGGTGATGACCAAGCTGGGCGTGTACGCGGTGCTGCGCGTGTTCACCCTGGTGTTCGGCGCCGAAGCCGGCGAGCTGGCCAACCTGGCCTGGCCCTGGCTGCTGCCGCTGGGCGCGGCCACGCTGGTGCTGGCGACGCTGGGCGCGCTGGCGGCGCCGTCCATCCGCCTGCTGGCGGCCTACCTGGTGCTGGGTTCGGCGGCGACGCTGTTCATCGCCCTGGGCCTGGCCAGCGCCGAAGCGCTGGGCGCGGGCCTTTATTACCTGCTGCACAGCACGCTGGTCGGCGGCGCGATGTTCCTGCTGGCCGACCTGATCCGCCGCAACCGCGACAACGCCGGCGACAGCCTGCGCAAGCTCGACCACATGAAACACCGCACCCTGCTCGGCCTGATGTTCTTCGTCGCCGCCGTGTCGGTCGCCGGCCTGCCGCCGCTGTCGGGTTTCGTCGGCAAGTTCAGCCTGCTGGCGGCGGTGCCCGATGCCCAGGCCGGCTGGATCTGGCCGGTGATCCTGGGCACGAGCCTGATGGTGCTGGTGGCCCTGGCCAGCGCGGCCAGCCAGCTGTTCTGGCGCGAGGGCGGCGAGCCCGCCCCGCCGGGGGCGATACCGCGGCTGCGTAAATCCGAAGTCGGCGCCACGCTGGCGCTGCTGGCCATGGGCGTGCTGCTGAGCGTGTTTGGTGGCCCGGTGCTGCGTTACACGCAGGACGCCGGTGCCCAGCTGGTGGCACCGGCCGCCTACATCGACGCCGTGCGCGGCGCCCTGCCCAAGCCGGGGGTGGAACCATGAAGCGCTGGCTGCCCGCGCCACTGCTGAGCGTGTCCGTATTCGTAGTGTGGCTGCTGCTGGTGGCCACCACCGACCCGGCGCACGTGCTGCTGGCGGCCGTGCTGGCGGTGTTCCTGCCGCTGGTGGCCCAGCGCCTGCGCGAGGACAGCGCGCACATGCGCCGGCCCGGCGTCGCCGCGCGGCTGGTGGTGGTCGTGCTGTGGGACATCGTGCTGTCGAATATCGAAGTGGCGCGGCGCATCCTGGGCCGCGAATCGAAGATGCGACCATGCTTCGTCTGGATTCCGCTCGACCTCACCAACCGGCACGGCATCTCGGCCCTGGCCGGCATCATCACCATGACGCCGGGCACGGTGTCGTCGGAACTTTCGCCCGACCAGCGGCACCTGCTGGTGCACTTCCTGCATCTCGAGGACGCCGACGCCGCCATCGCCCAGATCAAGACGCGCTACGAAGCGCCGCTGCGGGAGGTCTTCCCATGATCCAGACCTGCATCGACATCGCCATGGGCGCCTTCGCGCTGGCGATGGTGCTCAATATGTACCGCCTGCTGCGCGGGCCCGGCATTCCCGACCGCATCCTGGCGCTGGACACCCTGTCGGTGAACACCATCGCGCTGCTGGTGCTGGCGGGCCTGCGCGACGCCAGCACGATCTATTTCGAGGCGGCGGTGATCATCGCCATGCTGGGTTTCGTCACCACCATCGTGTTGTCGAAGTACGTCATCCGCGGAGACATCGTCGAATGAACCAGGCCCTGGAAATCCTCGTCTGCGTGCTGCTGCTGGCCGGCGCCGGTTTTGCCCTGGTCGCCAGCTGGGGCCTGGCCAAGCTGGGCGACATCTTCAAGCGCCTGCACGGCCCGACCAAGGCCAGCACCCTGGGCGTGGGAGGCGTGCTGCTGGCGGCCATGCTGTGGCAGGCGATGCAGGGCGTGCCCAGCCTGCGCGAGCTGCTTATCACGCTGTTCCTGTTCATGACCGCGCCGGTCAGCGCCTACCTGGTGGCGCGCGCTGCCCTGGCCAGCGACGCCTCGCTGCGGCCCGGACCGCCGCCCGGCCAGGACGGGGACGCCTGAGCGTGCGCCGGCTTGCCCTGCCGGCCGGCCCGCTGCTCGCGGTTTCGCTCTATTTTTTCGCCACGTCGCAGGGCAGCCCGCACGCGCTGGCGGCCACGCTGGGCATGACCGGCTGGTGCGCGCTGTGGTGGGTGCTTGAACCCGTACGCGCGCCGGTCACGGCGCTGCTGCCGCTGGCGCTGTTCCCGGTGCTGGGCGTGCTCGACGCCAAACAGGTCGCCCAGAGTTATGGCCACGAACTGATCCTGCTGCTGGGTGGCGGTTTCATGCTTTCACGCGCGCTCGAACGCTGCGGCGCCCACCGCCGGCTGGCCCTGGGCATGGTGCGCGCCTTCGGCGGCAGCAGCGGGCGCAGCCTGCTGTTCGGGTTCATCGCGGCCTGCGGCGCGCTGAGCATGTGGATTTCCAACACCGCCACCACCCTGGTGATGCTGCCGGTGGCGCTGGCGATCCTGCAGGTGTACCCGGACAAGCGCCTGCAGGCGCCGCTGATCCTCGCGATCGCCTATTCGGCCAGCATCGGCGGCCTGGGCACGCCGATCGGCTCGCCGCCGAACCTGGTGTTCATGCAGGTGTATTCGGAAACCACCGGCACGCGTTATGGCTTCCTGGACTGGATGAGCATCGGCATCCCGGTGGTCCTGCTGTTGCTGCCGATGGTGGGCTGGTGGCTGGGCCGGGGCCTGGCCGGCACGCCGGCGGCGCAGCTGCCGGCCGCTGGGCTTTGGACGCCGGGCGAGCGCCGCGTGGTGATCGTGTTTGCGCTGACCGCGCTGGCCTGGGTGACGCGCACCGAACCCTTCGGCGGCTGGAGCAGCTGGCTGCTTATGCCGGGCGCCAACGACGCGGCGGTGGCGCTGCTGGCGGTGGTGCTGATGTGCGTGATCCCCGACGGCAAGGGCAGCCGGCTGCTGGACTGGGAAACGGCGGAGTCGATTCCCTGGGGCGCGCTGGTGCTGTTCGGCGGCGGCATCGCGCTGGCGACGGCGTTCCAGTCTTCGGGGCTCAGCGGCGCGCTGGCGGGGCACCTGGCCGGCCTGGGCAACCTGCCGCTGCCCTTGCTGCTGGTGGTGATCGTGGTGGCGGTGCTGATGATGTCGGAGATCGCCAGCAACACGGCAACGGCGGTGCTGATGATGCCGATCCTGGCCGCCACGGGCGTGGCCATCGGCGTCGACCCGGCGCTGCTGATGTTCCCGGCGGTGCTGGCCGCCAGCGGTGCGTTCATGCTGCCGGTCGCCACGGCGCCGAACGCAATCGCCTACGGCAGCGGACTGGTCAGCGCCCAGCGCATGTTCCGCGAGGGCGCGATGCTGAACGTGCTGGCCGCCGCGGTCATCTGCACCGTCTGCTGGTTCGCCTTCTCCTGAACCCCTTGGCCGAAGGCCAAGGGCAGGGGGACTGAAGTCGCTTCCACGAGATCATAGTCAGCGCCTATCGCTGGCATGGGAAAAATCGAATGGATTGGCGGGCGCCCTGCCCCCAGTATCCAAGGCGAGCCCAAGGAGCACGCCGCGCAAAGGCGGCGTTCAGCGCCCTCCTGAGAATCTAGCCACGAATCCCGCCGCCTCGCACCGGGGCAGGAGCGCCGCGTCGGGATCGGCGCCCCGGCGAATGAATCGCCGGGGCGTTTTTATTTCTTCTTCGGGATGTACAGGTCGGTGATGCTGCCGTCCTGGATTTCGGCGGCCATGCCCACCGACTCGCTGAGCGTCGGGTGCGGGTGGATGGTGTGGCCGATGTCGGCGGCTTCGCAGCCCATTTCGATGGCCAGGGCGACTTCGGTGATCAGGTCGCCGGCGTGCACGCCGACGATGCCGCCGCCGATGATGCGGTCGGTGGCTTCGTCGAAGATGAGCTTGGTGAAGCCTTCGGTGCGGCCGATGCCAACGGCGCGGCCCGAGGCCGCCCACGGGAACTTGGCCACGCCGACCTTCAGGCCCTTGGCCTTGGCTTCGGTTTCGGTGACGCCGACCCAGGCGATTTCCGGATCGGTGTAGGCCACCGAGGGGATCACCCGCGCGACCCATTCCTTCTTTTCACCAAAGGCCACCTCGGCGGCCAGCTTGCCTTCGTGCGTGGCCTTGTGGGCCAGCATGGGCTGGCCGACGATGTCGCCGATGGCGAAGATGTGCGGCACGTTCGTGCGCATCTGGCGATCGACCGGAATGAAACCCCGGTCGGTGACTTCGACGCCGGCCCTGTCGGCGGCGATCTTGCCGCCGTTGGGCGCGCGGCCCACTGACACCAGGGCGCGGTCGAACTTGCTGCGCTCGGGCTTGGATCCGCCTTCGAAGCTGGCGTGCAGGCCGTCCTTCTTCGCGGCGACCTCGGTAACCTTGCAGCCCAGGTGCACGGCGACGCCGCGCTTTTTCAGCAGGTCGGCCAGCGGCTTGACCAGGTCCTTGTCGGCGCCCGGCATCAGCTGGTCCATGAACTCGACCACGGTGACTTCGCTGCCCAGCGCGCTGTACACGCAGGCCATTTCCAGGCCGATGATGCCGCCGCCGACCACCAGCAGGTGCTTGGGCACGTCGGCCAGTTCCAGCGCGTCGGTGGAATCCATCACGCGCTTGTCGTCCCAGGGGAAAGCCGGCAGCTTCACCGGCTGCGAGCCGGCGGCGATGATGCACTGTTCGAAGCGCACGAGCTGCTTGCCGTCCTTGCCTTCGACTTCCAGCTCGTTGGCGGAAACAAACTTGCCGGTGCCGGTGAGCGTGCGCACCTTGCGCTGCTTGGCCATGCCCGCCAGGCCCTTGACCATCTGGCCGACGACCTTTTCCTTGTGGCCGCGCAGCTTGTCCAGGTCGATCTTCGGCTCACCGAAGCTGATGCCGAAGTCGGCCGCGTGCCTGGCTTCGACCAGCACTTCGGCGGCGTGCAGCAGGGCCTTGGAAGGAATGCAGCCGACGTTGAGGCAGACGCCGCCCAGGGCGTCATAACGTTCGACGAGGACGGTGTCCATGCCCAGGTCGGCGGAGCGGAAAGCAGCGGTGTAGCCGCCGGGGCCGGCGCCGAGCACGAGCATGCGGCAGGTGATGTCGGCGTCGCGGCCGGAGGACGACGAAGGCTTCGCTCTGGCGGGAGAGGGGGGCACAGGCGGTGGAGAGGCCGCTTTTTCCTGCCCGCCCTCTTCCACCTCGGCAATCGCCAGCACGTCGCCGGCCGACACCGTGTCGCCCACCTTCACCTTCAGTTCCTTGATGACGCCGGCGTCGCTGGCCGGCACTTCCATCGTGGCCTTGTCGGATTCGAGCGTGACCAGGCCCTGGTCTTTCGCGACGGTGTCGCCGGGCTGCACCAGCAGCTCGATCACCGGTACGTCCTTGTCGTCGCCGATGTCCGGCACCTTCAGTTCAATGGTCTTGGCCATGGTCTTTCCTTGGGGTTCCAGGCGCCTCAAACGCGGCGCTTTTTCCAGGTGGTCTGGTAGAGGTCGTGGCGGCGGTCGCGCAGGTTCTGCACGGTGCCGGAGGCGCGGGCCTGCATCAGGTCGTCCAGGCGCAGGTCGGCGAAGGCCACCTGCTCGGCGTTGGGCGTGGTGTCGGCGGCGATGCCTTCGGGCGCGAACGGGAAATCGCAGGGCGTGATGATGCAGCTCTGCGCGTACTGGATGTCGAAGTTGTTCACGCCCGGCAGGTTGCCGACGTTGCCCGACGTGACCACGTACACCTGGTTCTCGATCGCGCGCGCCTGGCAGCAGTAGCGCACGCGCAGGTGGCCCTGGCGCACGTCGGTGCAGTAGGGCACGAACAGGATCATCGCGCCCTGGTCGACCAGGTGGCGCGCCAGCTCCGGGAACTCGGAGTCGTAGCAGATCATCACGCCGATCGGGCCGCAGTCGGTGGGGATGGCCTCGGCGGCGTCGCCGCCGGCGATCTTCCACCAGTGCACTTCGTTGGGCGTGGGGTGGATCTTTTCGCGCTCGTGGATGGAACCATCGCGCAGGGCCACGTAGCAGATGTTGTGGATGTCGCCATCGTCCATCTGGGTCGGGTGCGAACCGCCGATGATGTTGATGTTGTACGACACCGCCAGCTTGTGCATCAGGTCGCGGTACTGGGTGGTGTACTTGGTCAGGGTGCGGATGGAATCGGACGGCGACAGCGGCTTGTTCTCGATCGACAGCAGCTGCAGCGTGATCAGCTCGGGGAAGACCACGAAGTCGCTGCGGTAGTCGGCGGCGATGTCGACGAAGTATTCGATCTGGGTGGCGAATTCCTCGAAGGTCTTGATCCGGCGCTGCTGGTACTGCACCGTCGCCACGCGCACCGCCAACGGCAGGTCGCCGCTGAGCTGGGCCTTGCGGATTTCCGGATGGTCGGAAAAGCTCGGGTTGCGCCAGACCAGGTGGGCGGCATAGCCCAGCGATTCATGGTCGGACGGCAGGTAGTCGGAAAGCACGCCGATCACTTCGAACTGGTTGCTCAGCTGGAACGACAGCGCCATGTCGCGCGCCCTGCCCTCCTCGACCGCGTCCACGTAGGCCTGGGCGCTGCCAAACTGCTTGAAGCGCTTGGCCAGGCCCGGCAGGCGGCCGCCGAAGACGATGCCCTTGAGGTCGAGCTGCATGCACAGGCGTTTGCGCCGATCGTACAGGCGCCGGCCGATGCGCAGGCCGCGGCGCGCCGGGTCCACGCACACCTCCATGCCGTAGAGCCAGTCGCCGGCGACGTCGTGGCGCGAGGCGTAGCCGCCGCCGGTGATCTCGCGCCAGCCGTGCGGCGCCAGCGCCAACGCTTCGGCGATGCAGAAGGTGGCGCAATAGCCCACCACTTCACCGTCGTATTCGGCGACGAACTGGCCGCCCGGGAACTGCGTGAGCTGGCCGCCGACCATTTCGGGCGTATAGGCCATGTGCTCGCCGTAGGTGCGCGCGGACAGCGCGATGATCGCGGGAATATCGGCACGCGTGGCAAGCCGCACGAAAAGTTTGGAACGGCTGTCGTCGTCGCTACGGGGCATCAAGAATCCTTGGTTGTAGGTTCACTCTTCGGGGCCGGGTTTGGCCGGGGCCTCGGCGATTTCTCGCTTGACGTCTTCGGTGGCGTCGTTGCCGCCGGACCGCACCGGCGGTGGTGAATCCTGTGTTTCTTTCGGCGCCGGCCGGCCCAGGGCCGCCCAGGCGTCCTTGTCGCGCAGGCCGAAGGCGCTGCGCAGGTGCAGGTCGCGCTGCGGGAAGGGGATCTCGAGGCCATGCCTGGCCAGTGCGGTTTCGAGCTCCCAGTTGTAGGCGGCCTTCACCGCCGACGGGCGCTTGGTGGCTTCGGCGGTCAGCCAGACCACCAGGTCGAAGTTCAGGCTGGAGTCGCCGAATTCCGTCAGCCACACCTGCGGCCGGCGCGGGCCGTCCTGGGCCAGGGTGAAGGGCACGGCGGCGGCGGCCTCCAGGGCCGCGGCCTTGACGGTTTCCTTGTCGCTGCCGTAGGCCACGCCGAAGGGAATGCGCAGGCGGCGCGAGACGTCGTTGTGGGTCCAGTTGACCACCCGGCCGCTGACGAACTCGGAGTTGGGAACCAGGATTTCGATGTTGTCGTTGGTGGTGATGCGGGTGGCGCGGATGTTGATGTCGCTGACTTCGCCGTGCACGCCCGATTCGAGTTCGACGAAATCGCCGACCTTCAGGCTGCGGTCGAACAGCAGGATGATGCCGGAGATGAAGTTGTTGAAGATCGCCTGCAGGCCAAAACCCAGGCCGACGCCGATCGCGCCGGCGAACACCGCGAAACGGCTGGCCGGCAGGCCGATGACTTCGAGCGCCACCAGGAAGGCAACAAACAGCAGCAGGTAGTGCACGATGCGGCCGACGGTATAGATGGCGGCGCGGCGGTCGCGCGTGCCCTTGCGCGAGGACAGCCGCTCCAGGCCGCGGCGAAACACCAGCGACACCAGCCAGGCAACGACGAAGACGCTTACCGCGCCCGTCAGCCCCGCCGGGGTGAGGCTGACGCCGCCCAGTTCAACCAGTACCTGGTTCCACCAGCCTTCGCCGGCGACGGCCGTTTCGCCGGCATTGCGGGTCGCTTGTGCGGCCGGTGCGCTCATGAACCCGTCACAGCAGCAGCCGGCGCAGGTCGCCCAGCACCTGCGAGAGGTAGCTGGTGAAACGCGCGGCGGCGGCGCCGTCGATCACCCGGTGGTCGTAGCTGAGGCTGAGCGGCAGCATCAGCCGCGGCGCGAACTCCTTGCCGTTCCAGACCGGCTTCATGGCGCTGCGCGAAACGCCCAGGATGGCCACTTCGGGCGCATTGATGATCGGCGTGAAGGCCGTGCCGCCGATGCCGCCGAGCGAACTGATCGAAAAACAGCCGCCCTGCATGTCCGCCGACGAAAGCTTCTTGTCGCGGGCCTTGGCGCTGATCTCGCCCAGTTCGCGGGCCAGGTCCAGCAGGCCCTTGCGGTCGGCGTCGCGGATCACCGGCACCACCAGGCCATCGGGCGTGTCCACCGCGATGCCGATGTTGAAGTACTGCTTGAGCACCAGCTCGTCGCCGTCGAGCGAGGCGTTGAAGGCCGGGAATTTCTTGAGGCCCGCCACCGCGGCCTTGATGAGGAACACCAGCGGCGTGACCTTGGTGTCCTTGTTTTCTTCGCCCAGGCGCTTGCGGAAAGCCTCCATCTCGGTGATGTCGGCGTCTTCGAACTGGGTGACGTGCGGGATCATCGCCCAGTTGCGGGCCAGGTTGGCGCCGCTGAGCTTCTGGATGCGCGAGAGCGGCTTGCGTTCGACCTCGCCGAACTTGGCGAAATCGACCTTGGGCCAGGGAATCAGGTCCAGGCCACCGCCACCGCCGCCGGTACGCGCGGCGCCGCCGCCGGCCATCACCGACTTCACGTAGGCCTGCACGTCTTCCTTGCTGATGCGGCCGCCGCGGGCGCTGCCGCTGACCTGGCCGAGGTCGACGCCCAGTTCGCGGGCGAACAGGCGCACCGCCGGGCTGGCGTGCGGCACCTTGCCCGGCATCAGGGCTTCGGCATCGAAGGTGACCGGCGGGGAATGCGGGTTGCCGGCGTTCATGGCCGGCGTCGAAGGCTGGACCGGCCCGGACTTGGGCTCGGGCTCGGACTTGGGCTCCGGCTTGGCTTCAGGCGCGGCTTCGGCCCTGGACTCGGGCTTTTCTTCGGTCTTCTGCGCGGGCTTGGCTTCGGCTTTCGCCGACGGCTTGTCCGCAGCCTCCGCGGCGGGCTCGATCAGCGCCACCACCGAACCTTCGGACAGCTCGTCGCCGACCTTCACCTTCACCTCGCGCACCACCCCGTCGAAGGGCGCAGGCACTTCCATCGTCGCCTTGTCCGACTCCAGCGTGACCAGGCCCTGGTCCTTGCTGACGGTGTCGCCCGGCTTGACGAGCACTTCAATCACCGGCACGTCCTTGTCGTCGCCGATATCCGGCACCCGCGCTTCCTTGAGCTCGGCCATGGTCCACCTGGGGTTGTTAAACGGAGGGTTTTCCATTGTCCCCCGGTTGGCCCCAAAAAAAACCCCCCGGGGGATGCCTGGGGGGCTTGGGCAGCGCTAACGCCTTGGGACACGCGTGCTGTTCGCATCCGGACGGGACCATAAAGGCCCTTGCGCCAAGGGTCTGCTTCCGATCTTCACCTTGCGGGGAGTCACAGGGTCGCCCGGATATCCTGACGGCACCTGTGCCATTTGGGACACGGGGCAGGGACGATGGTTCCCCGGCGTTCATCGGGCGTTGGCTTCACCCGGCCTTGGCGCCGGGCTCACCGCGGTTTGATCACCGGCGGCGCAGCCTTTGCGAACCGGTCGCCGGCCGGCCCCTCACTGAACGCCAGGAGATCCCCCATGCAACGTCTCGTGCTGACCAGCTTTGCCCTCGCCGCCGCGCTTGCCGCTTCCGGCGCCAATGCCCAGGCCTTCAGCCTGACCCTGGGCTACCAGAACACCGACCCGAAGTCCGACAATGGCCAGCTGGCCGGCGCCGATGCCACCGTCAACGACGACTGGAGCCTCACCGGCAGCGCGGCCTATTCCTTCAATGACAACTGGTCGGTGGAACTGTGGTCGGGCCTGGCCAAGTTCGAACACGAGGTGTCGCTGGCGGGCCTGGGCACCGCGGCCAGCGTCGAGCACCGCCCGACCACGCTGAGCGTGAACTACCACTTCGCCCCGGACAGCACCGTGCGCCCGTTCATCGGCCTGGGCTACGGCTGGGTGAATGTTTCCGGTGAACGCACCCTGGGTGCGCTTTCCGGCCTGGGCATCGATGGCTCGAACGCCAACGGCATCGCCTTCGGCGCCGGCCTGGACTGGTTCGTCAGCGACAACGTGTTCATTCGCGCCGACGTGCGCCGCCTGTCGTTTGAAACCGACGTGACCGTGGAAACCCTGGGCAACGTCGGCACCGCCGAGGTCGACCCGATCGTCTACGGCATCAGCGCCGGCCTGCGCTTCTGATCCCATCCGCGGGCGGGGCGCCCCCGCGCCCCGCCCGCACCCACACCCGCCTTCAGTTGGTATTGGCCGCCTGCCGCTCGGCGTGGCGCGCCCTGCGGAATTCGCGCATCTCGTCCTGGCTCAGTTCGCCGTTGCCGTCGCTGTCGATGGTGGCGAAGTTTTCGGCCAGCTTCGGCGCCTTGTCGCCCAGCTCGGCCCGGCTGATCGCGCCGTTGCCGTCGTCGTCCATGCCCTTGACCAGACCCTGCATGTAGCCCATGCGGCGACCGGCCTTGCGGCCGTGGTGGTGCATCCTGGCGCGCATGGCGGCCATCTCGTCGCGGCTGATCTCGCCGTCGGAATTGGCGTCGACGCGCTCGAAGTTCTTGGCCAGGCGCTCGTTCAAACCCTGGGCCTCGATGCGGTCGAGCTGGCCGTCGCCGTCCTTGTCGGCCTCGGCGAAGCGGGCGTCGGCCTTGGCGCGCCATTCGGCACGCGCGGCTTCACGGTCGGCGCCGGGCTTGGCCGGGGCGGCCTGCTGCGCCATCACGAGTCCACTGGCCAGGGCCAACGCGGTGAAAAGCAGGGTCTTGCGCATGGGTGTTCTCCGTTTCCTGGCGGTGGATTCCGCCCTTGTCCCTACAAAACGCCCGCCGGGCGCGCGGGTTGACCCCGCGCCGGCTTTTGGCCCGGGACCGTTCAGCTTGCCGGCGCCGAAACCCTGCGGCATCGTGGGCGTCCGTGCCGGAGGTTCGCCATGCGCCCTGCCCTGTTGCTGTCACTGACCACCCTGGCCCTGGTGGCATGCTCGCCGGCACCCGAACCGACCACCGACGATGCAGCCACCGCCATCCCGGCACCGGCCGCGGAAGCCGAAGCGGTGCCCGAAGCCACGGTCGACTCCGGGCCGGCACCGGGCCAGGTCCCGCGCAGTT
>NZ_CAXBJS010000010.1:0-30447 GCF_963976025.1 uncultured Arenimonas sp. | reverse complement strand
TGGTGGGCAAGGCATGGCTCGGCCTCTGAAAACGATCGCGCTGCTGGGAGCCACCGGTTCGATCGGAAGCTCGACCCTGGACGTGGTGGCCCGGCATCCGGACCGCTTCCGGGTCGGCGCGCTCACCGCCAATGGCAGCGTGGATGCGCTGCTGGCCCTGTGCGCCCGTTTCCGCCCCGACACCGCCGTGGTGGCCGACAAGGCCGCCTACCCCGCCCTGCGCGACGGCCTGGCGGCCCTGGGCCTGCCCACGAGGGCGATGGCCGGCCCCGAAGCGCTGGACGAAGTCGCCACCGACCCGGCCAACGACACCGTGGTCGCCGCGATCGTCGGCGCCGCCGGCATGGCCTCGACCCTGGCCGCGGCCCGCGCCGGCAAGCGCCTGCTGCTGGCCAACAAGGAGTCGGTGGTCCTGGCCGGCGACCTGCTCATGCGCGCGGCCCGCGAAGGCGGCGCCACCGTGCTGCCGGTGGACAGCGAACACAACGCCATCTTCCAGTGCCTGCCCGCCGACGGCGGCCGCCAGGGCGTGCGCCGCCTGCTGCTGACCGCCTCCGGCGGCCCGTTCCGCGGCCGCGACCGCGCGGCGCTGGCGGCGGTGACGCCCGACCAGGCCTGCGCCCACCCGAACTGGTCCATGGGCCGCAAGATCTCCGTGGATTCGGCCACGCTGATGAACAAGGGCCTGGAGGTCATCGAGGCCAGGCACCTGTTCGGCCTGCCGCCGGAGCGCATTGAAGTAGTGGTGCACCCGCAAAGCGTCATCCATTCGCTGGTCGACTACATCGACGGTTCGGTGCTGGCGCAGCTGGGCAATCCCGACATGCGCACCGCCCTGGCCCATGGCCTGGCCTGGCCCGAGCGCATCGAGTCGGGCGTGGCGCCGCTGGACCTGGCCGCCCTGGCCCGCTTCGACTTCGAGCCGCCCGACCTGGAAACCTTCCCCTGCCTGGGCCTGGCCTATCGCGCCCTGGAAGCCGGCGGTGGCGCCCCGGCGGTGCTCAACGCCGCCAACGAAGTGGCCGTTTCAGCCTTCCTTCAGGGCAAACTGGGCTTCCTTGGCATTCCGGACCTGGTCCAGGCCTGCCTGGATGCCCACCCGGGCGGCCCGGCCGGCTCCCTGGAAGACCTGCTTGAAACCGACGCCGCGGCCCGGCGCCTGGCCTCAGACATGATCGCGAGGATGCGGCGGCAATGACGGAATTCTTCGGCTCGGTGTGGTGGCTCATCGTGAGCCTCGGCATCCTGGTCACCTTCCACGAGTTCGGCCATTACTGGGTCGCGCGGCGCTGCGGCGTGCGCGTGCTGCGGTTCTCCGTGGGCTTTGGCAAGCCGCTCTGGAAGCGCATCGGCCGCGATGGCACCGAATACGCCATTGCCTGGATCCCGCTGGGCGGCTACGTGAAGATGCTCGACGAACGCGAGGTCGAGGTTGCCCCGTCCGAGCGCCACGAAAGTTTCAACGCCAAGTCGGTCTGGCAGCGCATCGCCATCGTCGCCGCCGGCCCGATCGCCAACCTGCTGCTGTGCATCGCGCTGCTGTGGCTGATGTTCGTGGTCGGCAAGCCCGACTTCCAGCCCGACATCGGCCGCGCCGAAGGCATCGCCGCCGAAGCCGGCTTCCAGGCCGGCGACCGCCTGCTGGAAGTAAACGGCCGCGCCACCCGCACCTGGAGCGAGGCCGGCATCGCCCTGGCCACGGCGGTCATCGACCGCGAGCCGACCGCCGTGCGGGTGCGCACCGCCGACGGCGACGAGCGCGTGCGGATGCTGCCGCTCGACCGCCCGGGCCTGGTGCTGAGCGAAGAACGCCCCTTCACCGACCTGGGCCTGCGCCCGGCCTGGCCGGCCGTGGTCGGAGAAGTCTCGCCGGGCTCGGCGGCAGAAGCCGCCGGCCTGCGCGCCGGCGACCGCATCGTGTCGCTGGGCGGCCGCCCGGTGCACACCTACGACCAGGTCTCGCCCCTGCTGCAGGAACTGGCCGGCCCGGACCGCCCGCTGGCGCTGGGGATCGAACGTGACGGCCGCCGCCAGGGGCTCGAGGTCCGCCCGCAGCGGGCCGAGCGTGACGGCCAGCCGGTCTGGCAGCTGGGCGTTCTGGCCGCGCCGCTGGAGCAGGACGCCCTGCTGCGCTTCGGCCCGCTGGCCGCGGTCCCGGCGGCCCTGGCCGAAACCCGGCAGATGACCTCGGACGTGCTGGGCATGCTCTGGCGCATGGTCTCGGGGCAGGCATCGCTGAAGAACATTTCCGGCCCGATCACCATCGCCCGGGTCGCCAACGGCAGCGCCGGACTGGGGCCCGCATGGTTTTTTAACTTCCTCGCGATACTCTCGCTCAGCCTGTGCATCATGAACCTGCTGCCCATCCCCGTCTTGGATGGTGGGCACCTGCTGTATTACCTTATCGAGCTGGTCAAGGGCAGTCCGGTCGGCGAACGCGGCCTGGTGGCAGGCCAATACATCGGTCTGGCCCTGCTGGCCGGCCTGATGGGATTGGCCTTCTACAACGATATTCTCCGGCTCGGCTCTTGAGCTTCCACCCATTGCGGGCGATTCCGCCCGGTTTCCACGGATTGATGATGACGCGACCCACTGTCCGACGCTGCCTCCTGAGCATTGCGCTCGCCGCCGCCCTTGCCGGCCCCGCCCACGCCCAGAACTACGAGGCCTTCGAAGTCGCCGACATCCGCGTCGAGGGCCTGCAGCGCATCTCCCCGGGTACGGTCTTCACCTACCTGCCGGTCGAGCGCGGCGACACGCTGGACCGCGGCCGCTCCGGCGACGCCATCCGCGCGCTGTTCCGCACGGGCTTCTTCAGCGACGTCAGACTCGAGCGCCAGGGCGACATCCTGGTCGTGGTGGTGACCGAACGTCCCGCCATCAACTCGATCACGCTGACCGGCAACAAGGACATCAAGACCGACGACCTGATGGTCGGCCTGCGCAGCATCGGCCTGGCCGAGGGCGAGACCTACAATCCGCTCAACCTCGACCGCATCACCCAGGAACTGATCCGCCAGTACAACAACCGCGGCAAGTACAACGTCTCGATCCTGCCGGCCGTGTCAAACCTCGACCGCAACCGCGTTGACGTCAACATCATCATCGAGGAAGGCAAGGCCGCGCGCATCCGCGACATCAACATCGTCGGCAACGAGACCTTCATCGAGGAAGACCTGCGCGAGACCTGGGAATCGGACACCAGCAACTGGTTGTCCTGGTACCGCCGCGACGACCAGTACTCGCGCGAAAAGCTCTCGGGCGACCTCGAGAAGCTCAACAACTACTACCTCGACCGCGGTTACGTCGACTTCAACGTCGAGTCCACCCAGGTCGCGATCAGCCCGGACAAGCGCGACATCTTCGTCACCGCCAACGTCGCCGAAGGCGAGGTCTACACCATCGGCGAGGTGAAGGTTTCGGGCGACACCATCCTGCCGGTCGAGGAAATGGAGAAGATGCTGTTCGTGCGCGAGGGCGGCACCTTCTCTCGCGCCCGCGTCGAGCTCAGCACCGACGCCATGATCGCGATGCTGGGCAACATCGGCTACGCGTTCGCCCAGGTGAACCCGGTGCCGGACATCGACCGCGAAAACCGCGTCGTCGGCCTGAACTTCTTCGTCGAGCCGGGCCCACGCGTGCAGGTCCGCCGCATCGTCTTCAAGGGCAATACCGGCACCGCCGACGAAGTGCTGCGCCGCGAAATGCGCCAGTTCGAAGGCGCCTGGTTCTCGCAGGCCGCGGTCGACCGTTCCAAGGTCCGCCTGCAGCGCCTGGGCTTCTTCGAGGAAATCGACATCGAGACGCCGGAAGTGGCCGGCGCGCCGGACCAGGTGGACGTGGTCGTCAACGTCAAGGAACGCAACTCCGGCCAGTTCACCTTCGGCCTGGGCTACCAGCAGACCTACGGCCTGATCACCAGCCTGCAGCTGGTGCAGAACAACTTCCTGGGCACCGGCAACCGCGTTTCCATCGCGGTGCAGAACAACAGCTACTCCAAGCAGTACTCGCTGGGCTTCACCGACCCCTACTTCACCGATTCGGGCATCAGCCTGGGCTACAACCTCAGCCACAGCGACTACAGCTATTCCAGCCAGGACGCCAACCTGGCCCAGTACAACAACGCCGTGTCCGCCGCCGAAGTGCTGATGGGCCTGCCGCTGACCGAAACCGACTCGATCCAGTTCTCGCTGGGCATCGACCGCAACTCGATCACCACCCAGGACGGCTTCACCCCGGAACCGCTCATCCAGTACCTGGTCTCCACCCTGGGCGACCGCCAGCGTTTCCCGCAGTTCCACATCGACGACGACCGCGACCCGGACACGCCGCCCGACAACGACGACGACGATCCGACCACCACCGATCCGCTGCAGAGCGGCGGCTCGCGCAAGTGGAACGTCAACGCCTGGCGCCTGCAGACCGGCTGGGTGCGCGATTCGCGCAACGACTTCCTGCTGCCGACCCGCGGCACCTACCACCGGATCAGCGCCGAATTCGTGCTGCCCGGCAGCGACCTCGAGTACTACAAGCTCGGCTACAACTTCGAGCACTACATCCCGCTGGCCAACTGGCTGGTGGCGAAGTTCGGCGTCGAACTCGGCTACGGCGACAGCTATGGCGACACGGCCGACGCGCTGTGCGACAGCTTCGACACCGAAGGCGACATCATCACCACCACCACCAATTGCGGCCTGCCCTTCTTCCGCAATTATTACGCCGGTGGCCCGAACTCGATCCGCGGCTTCGAAGTCAACACCGTCGGCCCGACCTACCAGTTCACCAGCGACGGTTTCCGCCAGCCCATCGGCGGCTCGCTCAAGACCGCCGGCACCATCGAGTTCTATTTCCCGACCCTGTTCGACAGCAAGGGCACCCGACTGTCGGCCTTCATCGACTACGGCAACGTCTACAACGGCTTCGACGACTGGGAAGCCAAGACGCTGCGCATCTCCACCGGTGTCGCGCTGCAGTGGGAATCGCCGATGGGTCCGATCCAGATCAGCTACGCCCTGCCGATCCAGCGCGAGCGTGCCGACCAGATCGAACGCCTGCAGTTCACCTTCGGCGGCAGTTTCTAAGGCCGGGGCGATGCCCGCCCCGTCGCCAACGCTGGCCGAACTCGCCGCGCGCTTCACGCTTGGCCTGCGCGCGGCCGGCGAGGGCCAACTGGCCTTCCTGGCCAACCCGCGCTACCGGCAGGAACTGGCCGGCACCGGCGCTTCGGCGGTGGTGCTGGCCGAGGCCGACGCCGCCGACTGCCCCGTGCCCTGCCTGGTCGCGGCATCGCCGTACGCGGCCTTCGCCCGCATCGCCGCCCTGTTCGAAACCCGCCCGGCCACGACGCCGGGCGTGCACGCCTCGGCCGTGGTCGCCGGCGATGCGGACATCCACCCAGGCGCCCATGTCGGTCCCTTCAGCAGCATCGGCGCGCGCTGCCGGATCGGCGCCGGCGCCGTCATCGGCCCGGGCTGCATCATCGGCGACGACTGCGTGGTCGGGCCCGGCTGCGAGCTGCTGGCGCGGGTCACGCTGGTGACGCGCGTGCGCCTGGGGGCCCGGGTGCGGGTGCATCCCGGGGCCGTGATCGGCGCCGAAGGCTTCGGCCTGGCGATGGACGCCGGCCAGTGGCTGAAGGTGCCGCAGCTGGGCGGCGTGCAGGTCGGCGATGACTGCGAGATCGGCGCCAACACCTGCATCGACCGCGGCGCCCTGGACGACACCGTGCTCGAAGAGGACGTGCGCCTGGACAACCTGGTGCAGGTGGGCCACAACGTGCGCATCGGCGCCCATACCGCCATGGCCGGCTGCGTGGCGGTCGCCGGTTCGGCCCGGATCGGCCGCTACTGCCTGGTCGGCGGCGGCGCCGGCATCGCCGGCCACCTGTCGGTCTGCGACCGGGTCACGATCACCGCCATGAGCCTGGTCACGGCTTCGATCACCGAGCCGGGCGAATACGCCTCGGCCATGGCCGCGCAGGACGCCCGGCGTTTCCGCCGCAATGCCGCCCGGTTCCGGCAATTGGACGCGCTGGCGCGTAGAATGGGCACCCCACCCAAGGATTGAACCCCAGGATGAGCCAAGACGCCATCAAGTTGCCCGTGGATGTCGCCTGCATCCTGGACCTGCTTCCCCACCGTTATCCTTTCCTGCTGGTAGACCGGGTGGTCGAACTGGAAGCGCACAAGCGCATCCGCGCCATCAAGAACGTCACCTTCAACGAACCCTATTTCCAGGGCCACTTCCCCGGTCGCCCGGTGATGCCGGGCGTGCTGGTGATCGAAGCCATGGCCCAGGCCGGCGGCCTGCTCACCCAGCTGTCGCTGCCGCGCGACGCCATCGCCGAAGGCAAGCTGTTCTACCTGGTGAAGGTCGACAACGCGCGCTTCAACCGCATGGTGGTGCCGGGCGACCAGCTCGACATCGAAGTGGTGCTCAAGCGCAACATCCGCAACATGGCGCTTTACGAATGTTCCGCCCGCGTCGACGGCAAGGTCGTGGCCAGCGCGGAAATCCTGTGCGCCGAAGGCAAGGAATAGGATGATCCACCCGACTGCCCTGATCGACGCCACGGCGCGGATCGGCGAGCGGGTCGAGGTCGGCCCCTACGCCATCATCGGCGCCGAGGTTCAAATCGGCGACGGCTGCCGGATCGGCCCGCACGCGGTGATCAGCGGGCCCACCCGCATCGGCCGCGACAACGTCATCCACGCCCATGCCACGGTCGGCAACGACCCGCAGGACAAGAAGTTCGCCGGTGAGCGCACCGAACTGCTGGTCGGCGACGGCAACACCATCTTCGAGTTCACCACCATCAGCCGCGGCACCGGCGACGGCGGCGCGCTCACCCGCATCGGCAACCACAACTGGATCATGGCCTACGTGCACATCGCCCACGACTGCGTCGTCGGCGACCACTGCATCCTGGCCAACAACGCCACCCTGGCCGGCCACGCCGAGCTGGGCGACTGGGCGATCCTGGGCGGCTTCGCGGGCATCCACCAGTTCTGCAAGATCGGCGCGCACGCCTTCATCGGCATGGGCAGCCTGGTCAACGCCGACGTGCCGCCCTTCGTGATGGTCGCCGACAAGTACGCCGCCCCGCGTGGCATCAATGCCGAAGGCCTCAAGCGCCGCGGTTTCGACGCCGAGCGCATCGCCGCGATCAAACGCGCCTACCGGGCGCTTTACCTTTCCGGCAAACCGCTGGCCGAAGTGCGCGGGCAACTGGCCGCCGGCGCCGCCGACTCGCAGGACGTGCAGTTGATGCTCGATTTCATCGAGCACAGCGGGCGCGGCCTGCTGCGCTGACGCCGGCGTGGGCGGCCACGCGCCGCGTCCGCTGCGGATCGCCCTGGTCGCGGGCGAAGCCTCCGGCGACCTGCTCGGCGCCGGCCTGGTGCGCGAGCTGAAGAAACGATTCCCCGACGCACGGTTCGCCGGCATCGGCGGGCCGCGCATGCTGGCCGAGGGATTCGAGGCCTGGCATGAAAGCAGCGAACTGGCGGTGATGGGCCTGGCCGAAGTGCTGCGCCACCTGCCGCGCCTGCTGCGCCTGCGCGCCGGCCTTCGTCGCCGCCTGATGGACTGGCAGCCCGATGTCTTCATCGGCATCGACGCTCCCGACTTCAACCTGGGCCTGGAGCGCAAGCTCAAGCAGGCCGGCATCCGCACCGTGCACTACGTCAGCCCGTCGGTCTGGGCCTGGCGCGAAGGCCGCGCCGCGAAGATCGGCCGCAGCGCCGACCGCGTGCTGTGCCTGTTCCCGATGGAACCGCCGATCTACCAGCGCCACGGCATCGATGCCCGCTTCGTCGGCCATCCCCTGGCCGAAGCCTTCGACGCCGTGCCCGACCGCCGGGCCGCGCGCGAGCGCCTCGGCCTGGCGCAGGACATCCCCGTGCTGGCCGTGCTGCCCGGAAGCCGCCAGGGCGAAATCCAGCGCCTGTGGCCCACCTTCATCAACGCCGCGCGACTGGTCACGCTGCAGATGCCCGGACTGGCCGTGGCCGTGCCGGCCGCCGACCCGGCCTGCCGCGCCGCGATCGAAGCCGGCCTGGCGAAGTCGCAGCTGGCCAACGTGGCGCTCTACGACGGCCAGGCCCACGACGTGATGGTGGCCGCCGACGTGGTGCTGCTGGCCTCGGGCACGGCGGCGCTGGAAGCCATGCTGGCCAAGCGGCCCATGGTGGTGGGCTACCGCATCTCGGCGCTGACCTACCGGCTGGTGATGGCCCTGGGCATGATGCGCGTGAGCACCTACAGCCTGCCCAACGTGCTGGCCAACGAACCGATCGTGCCCGAACTGATGCAGCACGACTGCACCCCGGAAAACCTGGCCGAGTCGGTGATGCTCTGGTTCCGCGACGAGGATGCGCGGGCGACGCTGCTGCCGCGCTACGAACACATCCACGCCAAACTGCGCGGCAATGCCGACGCCGCCGCCGCGGACGCCGTCGCCGAATTGCTGGCGGGCCCATGAACCTGCTTCTGGTCGCCGGCGTCGACGAGGCCGGCCGCGGCCCGCTGGCCGGCCCGGTGTCGGTGGCCGCGGTCATCCTCGACCCGGCGCGACCAGTGGCCGGCCTGGGCGATTCCAAGGCGCTGTCGCAAACCCGGCGCGAAACCCTGGCGCCGCTGATCCAGGCCCAGGCCCTGGCCTGGCACGTGGAATGGGTCTGGCCCGCGGAAATAGACCGGCTCAACATCCTGCACGCCACCATGGCCGGCATGTCGCGGGCCCTGCGCGCGCTCAGTCCCGCGCCCGTGCACGCGCTGCTCGACGGCAACCGGCTTCCGCGCGACCTGCCCTGCCCGGCCGAGGCGCTGGTGAAGGGTGACGCGCGCGAACCGGCGATCATGGCCGCGTCGATCCTGGCCAAGGTCGCGCGCGACCACTACATGCGCGAACTCGAGCACCAGCACCCGGGATACGGCTTCGCGCTGCACAAGGGTTATCCCACGCCCGAACACCTCGAGGCGCTGCGCCGGCTGGGCCCCTGCGAGCAGCACCGCCGCAGTTTTGCGCCGGTGCGCGCGCTGCTGGCACCTTCACTGCCCGTCTGAACGCAGCGGCACTGGACACCCGCGTCGCGCAGGCGTAGACCAATACCTGCATCCCGGCGGATGCGGCGGCGTGCGGCCACCGCCGACCAGCCGCGCACCGCGCCCCCCACCGGCCGGCAGCGAGGACTGCCATGCGCCACGAACCTCCCCTCCCGGCAGGCACGCCCCTGCCCCTGCCCCGCCTTGCCCGCCACGACGGCCCCGCCTTTGCCGGGCCGGTGCCGCTTGCCCCCCGGGCCATCGCGGAATTCAACGACCTGCTGCACGAACTGCACCCCGACGCGCCGCACGTGGACGCCGATGCCGTGGCCAGCGTCGCCCGCTGGCTGATGGAGCTGCCGCCCGAGCAGGGCGAAGCGCTGCTGCAGGCCCGCCTGGGCCGCCTGGCCGAACTGCAGGCCCTGGTGGCCGACCCGGACTGGGCGGTGGAACCGGCCCTGGCCCGGCGCATCGGCCGCATGCTTGCCTACGTCGAACGCGTGCGCGACCTGATCCCCGACGATACGCCGCGCGTCGGCCGCCTCGATGACGCATTGCTGGTCGAACTGGCCTGGCCGATGGTCGCCGAGGAACTGGAGGACTATCGCGATTTCCAGCGTTTCCGCGACGAGTCCGGCGACGCCTTCGGCGGCCATCCCACGCGCGACAACTGGCTGCAGTCGCGGCTCGAGGAAGGCGCGCTGTGGGAACAGCTGCATCGCGTTCGCCACCAGCACTACGTCGACTACGGCCCGCTCGAAGGTGGCCTGCGCGTGGTGTGAAACACGCGGCGAAGCTGTCGGCCGGCTGAATTGGGCCGAAGGTAATGCTCACTTCCGGAACGCGAGAATTCCGATGCAACCGAGCAAGCTGGCACGGCATCTGAGTAAGGCAGGTGCGCGGGGAATCCTCCCCGCGCCCCCTGCCCCGGGAGTCCGCCATGTTGTCCACCTTCCACGATCCGCTCGCCCTTCGACTGCCGCCCGAGTCCGCCGACTCCCGCCGCCGCCACGTCGGTGACCTGGCGCTGGAGGAAACCGCCGTCGCCCGTTTCAATGCACTGCTGGCCCAGCTTGACCCGAACGCGCCGCGGGTGACCGCCGACCAGCTGGTCACCCTGGCCCGCTGGCTGCAGGAACAGCCGCGCGAACGCGCCGTCGCCATCCTGGCCGAACGCCTGCGCCGCGCCGAACACCTGCGGCGCATGCTCAACGACAGCGACTGGGAGCTCGACGCCGAGATGCGCGAACGCTCGCGTTTGCTCATCAGCTACCTGCACGAGGTCAACGACCTGATTCCCGACGAACTGCCGCTGGTCGGCCACCTCGACGACGCCCTGCTGGTGGAGCTGGCCTGGCCGGCCTTCCGCGACCAGTCGCTCGACTACGGCGATTTCTGCGCCTTCCGCCGGGAAGAACAGCCGCGCGGCACGGCCGCCGAGCGCCGCCTGGCCTGGGAAAACACCCGCCTGGCCGAACTGGCCCTGCTGCAGCAGCGCCGGGACGTGCGCTCACGCCCGTATGCCGGTGGCCAGCCCTTGCAGGCGCTGTTCCGGGTCTCGTGATCGGGGGCGGGCACCCCTGCCCCCGGGGTAAACTGCCGGCTGGTCTTTGGCAGCCGGCATGTCCCCGAAATTCGTCCACCTCCACCTGCACAGCGAATATTCGCTGACCGATTCCAGCATCCGCATCCCGGAGCTGGTGTCGCGCTGCGCCGCGCTCGGACTGCCGGCGGTGGCGGTCACCGACACCAGCAACCTGTTCGCGCTGGTGAAGTTCTACAAGGCGGCCGAAGGCGCGGGGCTCAAGCCCCTGGCCGGCGCCGACCTGTGGATTGAAACCGGCGCCGCGCCGGCGCGCATCACCCTGCTGTGCCTGGACCAGGAAGGTTACCTGGCCCTGTCGCGGCTGATCAGCCGCGCCTACCTCGACGGCCACGCCGGCGATTACGTCGCCGTGCAGCCGGAGTGGCTGTACGCCGACAGCGCCGGCCTGGTGGCCATCGCAGGACGCGAAAGCCCGGTTGGCCGCTGCCTGATGGGCGGGCGCGAGGAAGCCGCGCGCCAGCAGCTCGACGAACTGGCCCGCGCCTTCCCCGACCGCCTGTACCTTGAACTCACCCGCACCGGCCGCGAAGGCGAAGACGCCTTCAACACCGCCGCCGTGGCGCTGGCCGGCGAACTGGGCCTGCCGCTGCTGGCCAGCAACGACGTGCGTTTCCTGTCGCGCGACGACTTCGAAGCGCACGAAGCGCGCGTCTGCATCGCCACCGGCCGCGTGCTCGACGACCCCAAGCGCCCGCGCGAGTACACCCGCGAGCAGTACCTCAAGTCGCCCGAGGAAATGGCCGAGCTGTTCGCCGACCTGCCCGAGGCGCTGGAAAACACCGTCGAACTGGCCAAACGCTGCAACCTGGCGTTGAGCCTGGGCAAGTACTTCCTGCCCGACTTCCCGGTGCCCGAGGGCCATACGCTCGACAGCTGGATCCGCGAAGAAGCCCATCGCGGCCTCGCCGGCCGCCTGGCCCGCATCGACCTGGCGCCGGGCAAGAGTGCCTCCGACTACGCCGCGCGCCTGGACAGCGAACTCGACGTCATCGTGTCCATGGGCTTCCCGGGCTACTTCCTGATCGTCGCGGACTTCATCAACTGGTCCAAATCCAACGACATCCCGGTCGGCCCGGGCCGCGGTTCCGGCGCCGGTTCGCTGGTGGCCTATGCGCTGGGCATCACCGACCTCGACCCGCTGCGCTACGACCTGCTGTTCGAACGGTTCCTCAACCCCGAACGTGTGTCCATGCCCGACTTCGACGTCGACTTCTGCATGGACCGGCGCGACGAGGTCATCGACTACGTCGGCCAGAAATACGGCCGCGACAAGGTCAGCCAGATCATCACCTACGGCACCATGGCCGCCAAGGCCGCGGTGCGCGACTGCGGCCGCGTGCTGGGCCATCCCTATGGTTTCGTGGACGGCATCGCCAAGCTGATCCCCAATACGCTTGGCATCACCCTCGACGACGCCCTGGGCCTGAGCGAAAAAGCCCGAAAGGACGCCGACCTGGCCTCGGCCGAACTGATCGCCCGCTACCAGTCCGAAGACGAGGTGCGCGACCTGGTCGACCTGGCGCGCAGCCTCGAGGACCTGACCCGCAACGCCGGCAAACACGCCGGCGGCGTGGTGATCGCGCCGACGCCGCTTACGGATTTCAGCCCACTGTTCGCCGAGCACCTGGCCAAGGGCGAATCCTCGCGCTCGATCGTCACCCAGTTCGACAAGGACGACGTCGAAGCCGTGGGCCTGGTGAAGTTCGACTTCCTGGGCCTGCGCACGCTGACGATCATCGACTGGGCGGTGAAGGCCATCAATGTCCGCCGCGAACGCGCCGGCATCGAACCGGTGGACATCATCGCGCTGCCGCTGGACGACCCGGACACCTACGCGCTGCTTTCGAAGGGCCAGACCACTGCGGTCTTCCAGTTCGAATCGCGCGGCATGAAGGAGTACATCCGCAAGCTGCAGCCCTCGACCTTCGAGGACCTGATCGCGCTGGCGGCCCTGTATCGTCCCGGCCCGCTGGGCGCGGGCATGGTCGACGACTTCATCGACCGCCGCCACGGCCGCGCCGAGGTCAGCTACCCGCACCCGCTGCTCGAGCCGATCCTCAAGCCCACCTACGGCGTGATCGTCTACCAGGAACAGGTGATGCAGATCGCCCAGGTCCTGGCTGGTTATTCGCTGGGCGGCGCCGACCTGCTGCGCCGTGCGATGGGCAAGAAAAAACCCGAGGAAATGGCCAAGGAACGCGTCAAGTTCGAGGCCGGCGCGGCCGAGCGCGACATCGATCCCGGCAACGCCACCGCCATCTTCGACCTGATGGAGAAGTTCGCCGACTACGGCTTCAACAAGTCGCACTCGGCGGCCTATGCGCTGGTGGCCTACCAGACGGCCTGGCTCAAGGCGCACTACCCGGCCGAGTTCATGGCCGCGACCATGTCCTCGGACATGGACAACACCGAAAAGGTGGTCACGTTCCTGGACGAGGCGCGCGAGATCGGACTGGCCGTGCTGCCGCCGGACGTGAACTCCTCCGGCTACATGTTCGAGGCGCTGGACGCGAAGACGGTGCGCTACGGCCTGGGCGCGGTGAAGGGCGTCGGCCGCGGCGCCTGCGAAGCCGTCGTGGAAGCACGCAAGGCCGGCGGCGAGTTCCGCGACCTGCTCGATTTCTGCCAGCGCGTGGACAGCGGCAAGCTCAACCGGCGCGTGCTCGAAGCCCTGGTGCACGCCGGCGCGCTCGACGGCATCGGCGCCAACCGGCCTTCGCTGCTGCTGCAGGTGCCCGAGGCCGGCGACGCGCCGGCGATCCACATCGAACTGCCCGAGGTGCCCGACTGGCCGCTGGAAACCAAGCTGCTGGGCGAACGCGAAACCCTGGGCCACTACCTCAGCGGCCACCCACTCGACCCCTGGCGCGAAGAACTGGCCTCCCTGGTCGGCGCCAGCCTGGCCGACCTCGATTCGATCTGGTCGGCCAAGAAGGACCGCCGCGGCGAAGCCGCCGTGGTGCTGGCCGGCCTGGTCGGCGCCGTGCGCAAGCGCGGCGAGACGATGGCCTTCGCCCGCCTCGAGGACGGCCGCGGCCAGCTCGAGGTCGCCTTCTTCCGCGAAGCCTTCGCCGAATCGGGCCACCTGCTCTCGCGCGACCGCATCCTGCTGGTCGAAGGCAACCTGGCCGAAGACCAGTTCAGCGGCGGCTTCGTGCTGCGCGCCCGGCAGTGCTGGGACTTCCACGCTCTGTGCGCCGAACACGCGCGGCGCCTGTCGATCACCGTCGACCTGCGCGCCAAGGGCGCCTGGGAGCGCCTGGAAACGGCCCTGGCCGGTTTCCGCCCCGGCGCCACGCCGCTGCGCCTGGACCTGCTGAGCCCGCGCAAGGCGCGCGGCAGCCTGGACGTGAACGGCGCCCTGGGCGTGCGCACGGAACCGGGCCTGCTGAGCCAGCTGCGCGCCCTGCCCGGCGTCAGCCAGGTCAGCCTGGCCCTGCACCGGCCCTGGCAGCAGGGCGGCTGACCCGCCCACAGTTCAAACACCGCCGTTTGACCGGTAGAATCCCGATTCTGAGTATTTGCTCCAGGCAGCCGAATGAACCCAAACTTCCTCGATTTCGAACAACCCATCGCCGAACTGGAAGCCAAGATCCAGGAACTGCGCAAGGCCAGCACCGGCCCGGCGGTGAACATCGAGACCGAGGTCAACGGCCTGCAGGAAAAACTGCGCGCGCGCACGGCCGAAATCTTCAAGTCGCTCACGCCCTGGCAGATTTCGCAGCTGGCCCGGCATCCGCAGCGGCCCTATACCAACGACTACATCGGCCTGATGTTCGAGGAATTCCACGAACTCGCCGGTGACCGCGCCTTCGCCGACGACGCCGCCATCGTCGGCGGCCTGGCCCGCATGGACGGCCGCGCGGTCATGGTCATCGGCCACCAGAAGGGCCGCGACACCAAGGCCAAGATCCGTCGCAACTTCGGCATGCCGCGCCCCGAGGGCTACCGCAAGGCGCTGCGCCTGATGAAGATGGCCGAACGTTTCCGCCTGCCCCTGCTCACCTTCATCGACACCCCCGGCGCCTACCCGGGCGTGGGCGCGGAAGAGCGCGGCCAGTCCGAGGCCATCGCCCGCAACCTGCTGGAAATGGCCGAGCTCAAGATCCCGGTCATCTGCACCGTCATCGGCGAAGGCGGCAGCGGCGGCGCCCTTGCCATCGGCGTCGGCGACCGCACGCTGATGCTGGAATACGGAACCTATTCAGTGATTTCCCCGGAAGGCTGCGCCTCGATCCTGTGGAAGTCGGCCGACAAGGCCCGCGACGCCGCCGAAGCACTGGGCCTGACCGCCGTGCGCCTGCTCGAACACGGGCTGATCGACAAGGTCGTGCCCGAGCCCCTGGGCGGCGCCCACCGCGACCCGGCGGCGATGGCCGCCACGCTCAAGCAGCAGATCCAGCTTGAACTCGCCGCACTGGACCACCTGGAAACCCCCGCCCTGCTCGAACAGCGCTACCAGCGCCTGCGCCGCTACGGCGCCTACGAGGCGGCCTGAGCCCGGGGCCCGCGCGCCCCGCCCTGCCATGGCCTTCGCCCTGCCTCCGGTTCCCCGCGACGGCCCGCTGCTGCTGGCCTGCAGCGGTGGCCTGGACTCCACCGTGCTGCTGCACCGCCTGGCTGGTGAACCGGCGCTGCGCGCGCGCGGCCTGCGCGCCGTGCACGTGGACCACGGCCTGCATCCGCAGTCGGCCGCCTGGGCCGAAGCCTGCGCCGGGAACTGCCGCCAGCTGGGTATTGAACTGCAGGTCCACCGCGTCACCGTGATCGAATCCGGCCAGGGCCTGGAAGCCGCCGCACGCGCGGCCCGCCACGCCGCCTTCGAACGCACGCTGGCCCCGGGCGAACTGCTGGTGACCGCCCACCACCGCGACGACCAGGCCGAAACCGTGCTGCTGCGCCTGCTGCGCGGCGCCGGCGACGGCCTGGCGGCGATGCGGCCGCTGCGCCCGTTCGCGGACGGCTGGCTGTGGCGACCGCTGCTGGACGTGCCGCGCGAGGCCCTGCAGGCCTACGCCCGCGAGCACGCCCTGCACTGGCTGGAAGACCCCTCGAACGAATCCGACCGGCACGACCGCAACTTCCTGCGCCACCACGTGCTGCCGCGCCTGGCCGAACGTTGGCCGCAGGCCGGCCTGTCGCTTGCCCGCAGCGCGCATTTGCTGGCGCAGCAGGCCGACCTACTGGCCGGCGAAGACCAGCGGCGCCTGGCCCGGGTCCAGGGGCTGGACCCGGCCACGCTGTCACTGCCGGCATTGATGCAGGAAACGCCGCCCTGGCGCGCCCGGCTGCTGCGGGCCTGGGTCGCCGGCCTCGAATTGCCGCCGCTGCCGGGTGATGCCTGCGCGAGCATCGAAACCGAACTGCTGGCATCCCGCCCCGATGCCGAAGCCCGATTCGCCTGGGCCGGCGCGGTGATGCACCGCTGGCGCGACCTGCTGCACGCAGGCAGGGAACGGGCGCCGCTGCCCGAAGACTTCACCGTCCCCTGGTCCGGCCTGGAGCCACTTGATTTGCCGACCGGCGACCAACTCCGGCTTGAACCCGCGGCCGCCTTCGACACCCCGCTGCGCGTGCACGCCCGGCAGGGCGGCGAACGCCTGCAACTGCCGGGCCGCGAGCACCACACCACGCTAAAGCACGCCGTCCCGCCCTGGGAACGTGGACACCTGCCCCTGCTCAGCCACCCCGACGGCACCCTGCTCGCCGCCGGCGACCTGCTTGTCGCCGGCTCGTTCCAGGACTGGCTGACTGCCCATGGAACGCGGCTTCGATGGAATGTCGGTGCCGGTTGACCCCCACGCAACGACGCCCCAAACTTCACGACATGGCCGCCAAGACCCCCGCATCGCCGCCGTCGCCCGTCGCGCAGTTCGAGACCTCGCTCGACGAGCTTGAACAGCTGGTCCAGAAAATGGAAAAGGGCGAGATGTCGCTCGACGAATCGCTGGCCGCCTACGAACGCGGCGTCAGCCTCTACCGGCAATGCCAGGGTGCGCTTGAGCAGGCCGAACTTCGCGTGCGCCTGCTGACCGACCCGGCCGAGCCCGACAGCGCCCAGCCCTTCCAGCCCGATGCCGGCTGACCCGCGCCTGGCGCGCTGGCTGCAGCGCGCCGAGGCCCGAATCGAAACCACGCTTCCGGCGACCGACGCGTCGCCACGGGCCCTGCATGCCGCCATGCGCCACGCCGCGCTCGGTGGCGGCAAACGCCTGCGGCCGCTGCTGGTCTATGCCGCCGGCGCCGCCGTGCAGGCCGACGAGGGTCTGCTCGACGCGCCCGCCGCCGCGGTCGAACTGGTGCACGCGTTTTCGCTGGTGCACGACGACCTGCCGGCGATGGACGACGACGACCTGCGCCGCGGCCGGCCGACCGTGCACGTTGCCTTCGACGAAGCCACGGCCATCCTCGCCGGCGATGCGCTGCAGGCCCAGGCCTTCAGCCTGTTGGCCGAAGAGACTCGCGCGCCACATGCGCTGCGCGTGGCCTGGCTGGCGACGCTGGCGAACGCAACGGGCGCCGCCGGCATGTGCGGCGGCCAGGCGCTGGACATGGCCGGCACCGGTGCATCGCTGGCGCTCGAAGAACTCGAACGCCTGCACGCGCTCAAGACCGGCGCCCTCATCCGTGCCGCCGTACGGATGGGCGCGCTGGCGGGAACGAACGATGGCGCGGTGCTGCAGCCGCTGGACGACTTCGCGGCCGCGCTGGGCTTGGCCTTCCAGATCCGCGACGACCTGCTCGACATCGAAGCCAGCTCAGAGCAGCTGGGGAAAACGGCCGGCAAGGACCAGGCCCAGGCCAAGTCCACCTACCCTTCGCTGCTCGGTGCCGATGGCGCCCGCGATGCGCTGGCACGGCAGGTCGCGCGCATGGATCACATCCTGGCCGGGCTGGGCGGCGACCGCGAGCCGCTGCGGGCGCTGGCGCGCCTGGCCGTCGAGCGACAGCACTAGGGTCTTCCCTCCCACAAAAAAAAGCGGCCCGAAGGCCGCTTTTTCTTTGGCGGGACTGCGCGATCAGGAGACCAGGCGCAGGGTCACCGGATAACGGTAGTTTTCACCCTTGTTGGCGGCGACGCCGGCCAGGATGCAGAAGATCAGGTTGCCGATCCAGATGACCGGATACAGCAGGAAGCCGATGGCGACGAAGGACAGCACGATCGCGACGATCCACGCCAGCACGATGGTGATCTGGAAGTTCAGGGCTTCCTTGGCCTGCTCGGTGATCCAGGACTTTTCCGGCTTGTCCTTGTTGATCAGCCAGATGATCAGCGGAACGATGAAGCTTGCGATGATGCCCGACAGGTGCGTGATGAGCGCGATGGTCCTGTCTTCCTGCGGTGCGGCGGTCTGGATGGTGTCGTTCACGAGGCTCCCCTTCTGTCGAAAACGCAGCGCCCGCGGCGCCGCAACCCGTTTACTGTCAAGGCAAGTGAAGGCAGTGTCAAGCAGCCGCGCCGGCCTCGCCGGCCACCATCATCCGGCCCACCAGCAGCGAGCCCATGGCGATGTGCGAACGCTTGTCGACGTCGGCGCCCACGGCCTCGATCGCCTGGTACATGGCCGGTAGATGCCCGGCGATGGTCAGGCCGTCGACCGGATGCACGATATGGCCCTTTTCGACCCAGAAGCCGGCGGCGCCGCGGGAATAGTCGCCGGTCAGCAGGTTGGCGCCCTGGCCCATCATTTCGGTGACCACCAGGCCGGTGCCCATGCCGCGGATCATTTCGTGCAGGCCGGTGGCATTGGCGGCCACGTCCAGGTTGTGGGCGCCGCCGGCGTTGCCGGTGCTTTGCAGGCCCAGCCGGCACGCCGAATAACTCGACAGCAGGTAACGCACCAGCACGCCGTCGCGCACCAGGTCCGAATCGACGGTGGCCACGCCTTCGTGGTCGAAGTCCGAGGAACGGTGGCCACGCGGCAGGTGCGGCAGTTCGCGGATGTTGAACCAGTCGGGCAGGATCTTCCTGCCGGCGTGGTCGACCAGGAAGCTGGCCTTGCGGTAGAGCACGCCGCCGGACGCGGCCTGCAGCAGGTGCCCGACCAGGCTGCGCGCCACTTCGGGCGCGAACAGCACCGGGTATTCACCGGTGCGGATCGGTTTAGGGTCCAGGCGCGCGACCGTGCGCTCGGCGGCCTTGCGGCCCACGTGCCGGGGTGACTCGAGGTCGTCGGGCGAGACCGCGCTGGTGTACCAGTAGTCGCGCTGCATGCCGTCGCCGCGACCGGCGATCATAGAAACGCTGATCGACTGGCTGGTGCCGCGTTCGGCGCCCAGGAAGCCGTGGCTGTTGGCGTACACCGAAACGCTGTCGCCGCTGTGCACCGAGGCACCGTCGGAATTGCTGATGTGCGGGTCGGCTTCGCGGCCGGCGGCCTCGGCCTCCAGCGCCAGGGCGATCGCGGTGTCGGCGTCGATCGGCCAGGGGTGCCAGGAATCGAAGTCGCGGGCCTGGGTGGCCATGCGCGCGGCGTCGGCCAGGCCGTTGCAGGGGTCGGGTTCAGTGTGGCGGGCGATGGCGCAGGCCTGTTCGACCGTGGCCGCCAGGCTGCCCGGCTGCAGGTCGGCGGTGCTGGCGCTGGCCTTGCGCTGGCCGAAGTACACGGTGACGGCGACGCCGCGGTCGCGGTTGCGTTCCACCGTCTCGACCTCGCCCAGGCGCACGTTCACCGACAGCCCGCTGTCGTCGTTGAGGATGACGTCGGCCTGGCTGGCGCCGCGGGCCGCGGCCAGGCGCAGGACCTCCCGGGCGGCCTCGGAAAGGCGCTCCTGGCGCAGGGCGGAATCATCGGAAACTGCGGCCGGGTGGCTCATGGGCGTATCCTTTCGCCTTGGACGGATGGTGGACGATGCACGAAGAAGACCAATTCAACGAAGACGAAGGTGAGTTCGGCCCAAGCCGCAGCGAAGAACGCCGCGATGCGCTGGCCGTGCTTGAACTGGCCAAGCGCCTGGTCGAACAGCCCGAGGCGCGCCTGGTGCAGATCCCGATGGACGAGGACCTGCGCGACCTGGCGCGGGCGGCGCAGCGCATCACTGCGCAGATCGCCCACAAGCGGCAGGTGCAGTTCCTGGCCAAACACCTGCGCCGGGAAGAGCCCGAGGCCCTGGACGCAATCCGCGCCGCGCTCGACCACGACAAGTCCGACCACCGGCGCGAGGCGCAGGCCCTGCACCAGGTCGAATACTGGCGCGACCGTCTGGTCGCCGAGGGCGACGGGGCGCTGACCGAACTGCTGGACAAGCACCCGGGGGCCGACCGCCAGCACCTGCGCCAGCTGGCCCGCAACGCGGCCCTGGAAAAAACCCGCAACAAACCGCCGCACGCCTTCCGCGAACTCTTCCGCGAGCTGCGCGAGCTGCTGGCTGATTCGTCCGAAGCCGACTGAGGCCGTCACGCGCGGGTGCCGCCGACCGTCAGGGCGTCGATGCGCAGGGTCGGCTGGCCGACGCCGACGGGCACGGACTGGCCGTCCTTGCCGCAGATGCCCACGCCTTCGTCGAGCTTGAGGTCGTTGCCGACCATCGAGACGCGGTTCATCACTTCCGGGCCGTTGCCGATCAGCGTGGCGCCCTTCACCGGCCGGGTGACCTTGCCGTCCTCGATCAGGTAGGCCTCGGAGGCCGAGAACACGAACTTGCCGCTGGTGATGTCCACCTGGCCGCCGCCGAAGTTGGGCGCGTACAGGCCCTTCTTCACCGAGGCGATGATCTCGCCCGGGTCGTGGTTGCCGGCCAGCATGTAGGTATTGGTCATGCGCGGCATCGGCAGCTGCGCGAAACTTTCGCGGCGGCCGTTGCCGGTGGGCGCCATGCCCATCAGGCGCGCGTTGAGCGTGTCCTGCAGGTAACCGCGCAGGATGCCGTCTTCGATAAGCGTGGTGCACTGGGTCGGCGTGCCTTCGTCGTCCACGTTCAGTGAACCGCGGCGGCCGGCCAGGGTGCCGTCGTCGACGATGGTGACGCCCGGCGAGGCCACGCGTTCGCCGATGCGGCCGGCGTACACCGAGGTGCCCTTGCGGTTGAAGTCGCCTTCCAGGCCATGGCCCACGGCTTCGTGCAGCAGCACGCCGGGCCAGCCCGGCCCCAGCACCACCGGCAGCGTGCCGGCGGGCGCGTCTTCGGCTTCCAGGCACACCAGCGCCTGACGCAGGGCTTCGGCGGCGACTTCGCGGGGCTTGCCGTTGGCGAACAGCTCTTCGTAGGAATAACGCCCGCCGGCGCCGGCATAACCCTGTTCGCGGCGGCCGCCCTGTTCGACGATCACCTGCACGTTGAAGCGCACCAGCGGCCGCACGTCGGCGGCGACCACGCCGTCGCTGCGCGCCACCAGCACCGTGTCCACGCCGCCGGAAAGGCTGACGATGACCTGCTGCACGCGCGGGTCGGCGTCGCGCAGCCACTGGTCGACTTCGCGCAGGGCGCTGATCTTGGCGTCGGCGCCGAGGCCTTCGATCGGGTCTATGGCCGGGTACAGCGAACGGCCCGGCACCACCACGCGGTGGCCGGCGGACTGGGCGCGGCCGTCGCGGCTGATCGCGCGCGCCGCCGCCGCCGACTCCAGCAGCGCTTCGGCGCGGATGTCGTCGGAGTAGGCGAAACCGGTTTTTTCGCCGCTGACCGCACGCACGCCCACGCCCTGTTCGATGGCGTGGGAGCCGTCCTTGACGATGCCGTCCTCGACCACCCAGCTTTCGCGGCGCGAATGCTGGAAGTACAGGTCGCCGTAGTCCACGCCCGGGCCCATCAGGCGGGCGAAGGCGGGCTCGAGCGATTCCAGGCCGAGGCCGGCAGGCGTGAGCAGGCGCGATTGCGCCAGGGTAAGGGTCTGGGTCATCCGGGGGTTCGCTGGGGAAAGGCCTTAGTGTCCCAGATGCGGCCTGCGGACGCGGTCTTCAAGGCTGGCGCGGCGGCGGCGGCGCGGCCGGCGGGCCCTTTTCCACGACTTCGACCACCGGGTCGGCCCAGTCGCCGGTGACGTGGTAGACGGTCCGCGCGGCTTCCTTGAGCGGCTTTTGCAGCACGGCCTGGGCCACGGCGCCGACGGCGGCGCCGACCGGCCCGCCGGCGATGGCGCCGATCGCCGGCAGCACGCCGCCGGCCTTGGGCAGCACTTCGATGCGCTGGTCGTACTGCTGGCTGCGCAGGTTGGTGGACCCGCTGACGCGGATTTCCGCCGCCGGGCCGTTGATCTGCAGCAGGTCGGTGCGGGCGACGCCGTCGGCGAAGACGAACTCGCCGGCCATGTTGTTGAAGCCAAACCCCTTGTTGAAAAAATCCTTGAAGTCCAGGGTCAGCCGGCGCGGGATCTCGGCCAGGGAAATCAGGCCCAGCACGCGGCCACCGCCGCCGGGTTCGACTTCCAGCAGCGCGCCCTCGCCCACTTCGACCTTCAGCAGGCCTTCGAAGGCGGCCAGGGAAAACTCGCCGGGTGAACCGACCCAGCCGCCGTCCAGCTGGCCGGTGGTGGGGCCTTCCTGGATCATGCCGACCAGGCCGAACGCGCCCAGCAGGTCGCCCAGCGCCCGCGCCGAGAAACGTACGTCGAAGTCCGAGCGGGTGCCGCCGTCCGCGGTGCGCAGCCAGTCGCCCTGCGCGTCCAGCTGGTAACCCGCCGACCGGGTGCTGAAGGTGTCGATGCGCAGGCCGGCGGGCACCGGATGCGCACGCAGCGTGGCCTCGCCCAGCACCAGCGTGCCCATGCGCAGGTCGCGCACCTGGAAGTCCAGCGGCGGCAGCGCACCCGGGTCCTGGCGGTCGTCCGGCGGCCCGGCGTCGGCCACAGGGCTCGCGTCATCGCCTGCCGCACTGGCGCCAGGGCCGCCAGGAGACACCACCGGCGCCTCGGCCCCGTCGGCGTCCACCAGGGCCTTCTCGGGCCAGTACAGGCGCTCCAGGCGCCCTTCCACGGCCGAGCCTTCGGCGAACGGCACGACGATGCTGCCGGCGATCTCCGGGCCGTCCAGGGTCACGCGGGTGCGGTCCTGGCCGCGCGCCAGGCGCACGTGGGTGTCGGCGAAGGCCGAGCCCATCAGGTCCAGCTGGTCAACGCGCAGGTCGACGGTGCGCAGCACGGTGCCGCCGCCCTCGCCCGTGCCGGCTTCCGCTTCCTTGCCGCCGCCCGCGAAACCGATCCAGCCGGCCGCGTCGAGGGTTTCGCTGTGGCCCAGCACCACCAGGCCCGAATCGGGCAGGTCCAGCGGGCCGTCCTCGCCCAGGCGCAGCGCGCCGGTCAGCCGCCCCTGTTCGTCGATGCGCCCGCGCAGCCGCGCCAGCGAGCCCAGGCGCAGCTGCACCTCGCCCTTGCTTACCGGCAGCGGCACGTCCAGGCGCATCGGCAGGCCCTGGTCGGCGGCCTTGGCCAGCGGGGCCGGCAGGCCGAGGCTGACGCCGGCCAGGTCGCTTTCCACGCGCAGGCGCGAGGGCGGCGCCGGCTGCCCTTCCGGCGCGGCCGGCACGTCGACGCGGATGTCCCAGAACGCCCGGCCGTCCACGTGCGGGTCCAGCCAGGCCAGCGGCGGGTGCCGCGCCAGCAGGTCCTTGACCGGGAACTCGCCCAGCAGGCGCGCCCTCGCGGCCAGCGCCGGATCGTCGGTGTCGTTGCCGACCGCCAGGTTGAAGACGCCCGGCTGGTCGTCGAACAGCACCTGCAGGTCTTCGGTGTAAAAGCCGCCGGCGCCGAAGCGGGTGCGGCCGCTGACCTCGGTGAAGACGATGTCCCAGCGCGGGTCGGCCAGGCGCGCCTGCGCCAGGTCGAGCTGGCCTTCGATGCGGCGCCCTTCCAGGCGGGCCACCAGCGGCAGGTCGAGCAGCAGCGACACCCGCGCCAGGCCGGAGATGCTGGTGGCGCGCAGGTGCTCGCCGTAACTTTCGGCCAGCGGGCTGGCCAGCATCAGCGTCTGCAGGGTTTCGGCGCGCGTGGCCGAGGAAACATCGAGCAGCAGGCGCGGATCGCGAAAATCCGCGATGCCACCGACCAGACGATCAACCGGGTTTTCGGCGATCGCGGACTGGCCATCTAGCGTCATGCCGATGCCGTCGAAGGCGACGTCGACGTCCATGTCTTCGGCGTCGGGCCAGTCATCGCTGAAGTGCACGCGCGCGCCGGCCACGCGGGCGCGGGCATCGAAGCGGCCCTCGCCTTCGCGGAAGGGCCAGTGGTCGAGGTCGCCGGCCAGGCTGATGCGGCCGTCGCGCACCTCGCCTTCGAGCAGGGCCTTGTCGAGCCACTCGATGGTTTTTTCCGGCATCTTGCCCTGCACCCAGAACCGGCCGGCCGCGGTGACCGGCGCGGTATCGACGACGGCAGCCAGGTCGATGCGCGGACTGCTGCCATCGCCCTGGAAGGCCAGTTCGGCGCGAAGCCGGGTGCCGTAATCAGGCCCGCGAATCGACAGGCGGCTGGCGCCAAGCGTCCAGCCGGCGCCGTCGCGCCACCAGCCGAGCAGGCCTTCGAGCCGGAAATCCAGGGGTTCGCGGAAGCGTTCGGGCCACTGGAAGGACGCGGGGCCGGGGCTGAGCTGCAGCACGCCGCCGTCCTGGTCCATGGCCACGTGGCCGGCCAGCGCCTGCAGCCCGGGACGGCCGCCGTAGGGGCCCCAGCCGATGCCTTCCAGCTCGGCGGACGCCTGCCAGTCGTCGTCGCGGCCCTGCACGCGCACCTGGCGCAGTTCGCCTTCGGGCGCGGCGCGGTGCAGCCACTGGCGCAGGCCGTCGGGCACGCGGGCGCTGAGGCTGGCCCACTGGCGCACGGTCACCAGGTCCAGGCGCGGCGCGCGCAGCGCGAACCGTTCGCCGCCGGCCAGCCACAGGCCGTCCATGTGCCGCGGTTCGGCCCGGCCGGGTTCGTGCAGCTGCAGGCGCGGCGCGTGCAGCTGCCAGGCGCCGTCGTCGCCGGCCTGCCAGCGCGCCAGCAGGCTGGCCGATTCGTAGGCCACCGGCGGCGACGTCAAGCGCTCGTCGGTGCCCGGCAGCCAGGGCTGGCGGGCGCCGATCGCCAGCGGCGCGAATTCGGCGCGGCTGCGCACGTCCATGACCCGCTGGTTGTCGATGCGGGCCCACAGGTCGAGCTTGCCCTTGCCGGCCAGCACCACGCCGGTGTCGGCCATCTGCGCCGACCAGGCCTGCAGCACCAGGTCGTTGCCGCCGGCCCAGAGTTCGCCCGACCAGTCGTCGCGGCGCAGGTCGGCCACGGCCGACAGCGGTGGCGTGGCGATGTCGGCCCAGGCGCGCACGCCCGCCACCACGGTTTCGCCGTCCACGCGCAGGCGCAGGTCCACGCGCGCCATTTCCAGCGGCGCGCGCAGGGCCGGCGAGCGCACCTGCAGGTGGGCGCGTTCGACCTGCAGTTCGCCCAGGGCTTCGAGCGTATCGAGTGGATCGACGCCGGGTTTGGGTTCGAACGGCAGGCCGGCGAGGCGCCAGCGGCGGTCCTCGCCCTGCTCGAGCACCAGGGACAGGTCGCGCACCTTCAGCGCGGTCAGCGGTTCGCCGGGCAGCAGGCCCGAATACACGGCGACCAGCAGCTCGGCCTGGCCGACCTCGAGCTGGCGTTCGCCTTCGCCGATGCGCAGGCCGCCCAGGGTGAAACGCGGGCCCTGGCGGGTCCATTCGCCGCGCGCGCTTTCGAAGGCCACCGGTTCGCCCAGGCGTTCGGAAAGCCAGTTGGCCACCTTGTCCGGGTGCCTCTCGACCAGGGGCAGCAGCTGGTTGAGCGCGCCGACGCCGGTCGCCAGCAGGATAAGCAGGACAAGGAAGCCGTAACCCAGCACGCGGCGGGCATGGCGGAAGCGGCGGCGCAGCGGGCTGGTCATGCCGTCTTAGAGCAGGACCACGTCGTATTGTTCCTGAGCGTATTGCTCGTCGGCCTGGAAACGGATGGTCTTGCCCAGGAATTCCTCGAGTTCGGCCACCGCGGCCGATTCTTCGTCGGTGATCTTGTTGACCACCTTGGGCGAGGCGATGACCAGCAGCTGCTGGGCCTCGAACTGGCGCACGGCGCGGGTGATCTCGCGGAAGATTTCGTAGGTGAGGGTTTCGCCGGTCTTGAGCGTGCCGCGGCCGTTGCACTCGGGGCAGGGTTCGCACAGCTGGCGTTCGAGGCTGTCGGTGGTGCGCTTGCGGGTCATCTCGACCAGGCCCAGCGGCGAGAATTCGTGGAAGGACGTGCGGGCGTGGTCGTGCGCCAGGCCCTTTTCGAGCGTGCGCAGCACCTGGCGCTTGTGCTCGTCGTCGGTCATGTCGATGAAGTCGATGATGATGATGCCGCCCAGGTTGCGCAGGCGCAGCTGCCGGGCGACCGCCTGGGCCGCTTCGAGGTTGGTGCGGTAGACGGTTTCCTCGAGGTTGCGCTGGCCCAGGAAGGAGCCGGTGTTGACGTCGATCGTGGCCATGGCCTCGGTCTGGTCGATCACCAGGTAACCGCCCGACTTGAGCGGCACTTCCTTTTGCAGCGCGCGCTGGATTTCGTCCTCGACGCCGTAGAGGTCGAAGATCGGGCGTTCGCCGGTGTAGTGCTCGATGCGCGCGGCCAGTTCGGGCATGAACTTGTGCGCGAAGTCGTTGAGCCGGTCGTAGGCCTCGCGCGAATCGACCCGCACGGTGTCGACGTTCTTGCGCATCAGGTCGCGCACGGCGCGCAGGGGCAGCGCCAGGTCTTCGTAGATGCGCTGGCCGACCTTGCTGCTGGCGCTGGCTTCGCGGATCACGTCCCAGGCCTTGCGCAGGTAGGCCACGTCCTCGGCCAGGGCCTCGTCGGGCTGGCCTTCGGCATTGGTGCGCACGATGTAACCCTGGCCGCTGCCGTTGGCCAGTTCGCCGACCAGGGTCTTGAGCCGGGTGCGTTCGGTTTCGTCCTCGATGCGCGCCGACACGCCCAGCACGCGCGAATGCGGCAGGAACACCAGGTAGCGCGAAGGAATGGACACCTGGGTCGTGAGGCGGGCGCCCTTGCTGCCGATCGGGTCCTTGACCACCTGCACGACGATTTCCTGGCCTTCGTGCACCAGCGAGGTGATGGCCGGCGGCGGCGACGGCGCCACTACCTCGCCCTCGCCTTCGCCGCTTGGCGTGGCCGGCCTGAGGATGTCGGAGGCATGCAGGAAGGCGGCGCGTTCGAGGCCGATCTCGACGAAGGCCGCCTGCATGCCGGGCATCACCCGCTGCACGCGGCCCTTGTAGATGTTGCCGACGACGCCGCGGCGCGAGGCGCGTTCGATGTGCAGTTCCTGCAGCATGCCGTTTTCAACCACCGCCACGCGGGTTTCGCGCGGGGTGACGTTGACCAGGATTTCTTCCGACACGGGTCGCTCCTCAGTCCATGAGGCCGAAATCGCGCATCAGCCGCGCGGTTTCGTGCAAGGGCAGGCCCATCACGCCGGAGTGGCTGCCGGCAAGATGGGCCACGAAGGCCGCGGCGCGGCCCTGGATGGCATAGGCGCCGGCCTTGCCGAAACATTCGCCGGTGGCGATGTAGGCGTCGATGCGGGCGTCGGTGAGTTTTTCGAAGCGCACCTGGGTGACGCAGGCGGCGTGCTGTTCGCGGCCGGCGCTGAGCACCCAGACCGTCGAGATGCATTCGTGCATGCGCCCGGACAGGCGGCGCAGCATGCGCGCGGCGTCGGCGGCGTCGGCCGGCTTGCCGAATACTTCGTCGTCGAGCACGACCTCGGTGTCGGCGCCCAGGACCACGGCGCCCTTGCTGGCGACCACCTGCAGCAGGCCGGCGCCGGCTTTTTCCCGGGCGACGCGGCTGACGTAGGCGGCGGGCGGTTCGCCGGGTTCGCGCTGCTCGGGAACATCGACATCGAGCAGGCCGAACTCCAGGCCCAACTGGGCGAGCAGTTCACGGCGGCGCGGTGATTGCGAGGCGAGGTAGAGCATCGCCCAAGGATAGCCGGTCAGGCCCGGTGGTAGGGATGGTTGGCGAGCAGGCTGCAGGCGCGGTACAGCTGTTCGGCCAGCACCAGCCGCACCAGCATGTGCGGCAGCGTCAGCGGGCCCAGCGACCAGCGTTCGTCGGCCGCCGCCAGCACCTCGGGGGCGTGGCCCTCGGGGCCGCCGATGAGGAAAACCAGGTCGCGGCCCTGCTGGCGCCAGTGTTCCAGGCGCTGGGCGAGTTCTTCGGAGCTGTGGGCCTTGCCGCGGCCGTCGAGCGCGACCACCCAGGCATTACGTGGCAGGGCCGCCTGGACGCGCCCGCCTTCGTCGGCCATGGCGCGGGCAGCGTCGCGGCCCTTGCCGCGCATGCCCGGAGCCACTTCGACGAGATCGAGCGGCAGCCAGTGCGAAAGCCGCTTCTGGTACTCGGCGAACCCTTCGGCGACCCAGCCGGGCGCCTTCTCCCCGACTGCAAGCAGCCGGGCCTTCATCAGGATTCCGGGGAATCCTCGGGGGACTGTTCGGGCGGCTGGTCGCCGACGGTCCAGAGGCGTTCGAGCGCGTAGAACTCGCGCACGCGCGGCAGCATGACGTGCACGATGACGTCGCCCAGGTCCACCAGCACCCATTCGGCCTCGCGCTCGCCTTCCACGCCCAGCGGCATGACGCCGCACTTCTTGGAGAACTTCACGACTTCGTCGGCCACCGACTTCACGTGGCGGGTGGACGTGCCGGAAACGACCACCAGGTAGTCGGCGATGCTGGTCTTGCCGCGAACGTCGATTTCGACGGCGTCCTTGGCCTTCATTTCCTCCAGCGCGGCATGGACCTGCTCGAGCAGGGCTTCCGGCGAGGGCGCCGGATCGGGCATCCGGGTCTTGATGACGTGGGCTTGGGTGGTCAAGGGCAGCTCATTGGGTGAATTCGGGTGCGGATTATACGCCGGACCACCTTAAGCCGCCCGGTACAGCCCGCGGCGGGAAATTTCGGCCGCCACGGCCGGCGTCAGCCAGTCGCCGGGGTCCTCGCCGGCCGCCAGACGCCGGCGCAGCTCGCTGGCGGCCGCCGGATGCGGCGGAAGGTCGAGCCTGAACAGGCGGCCGGCGGCGGACTCCGACAGCGCGGCGGGCGCCTTTGCCCAGCGGCCCGCGCAGGCCTCGGACAGGGCCTCGGGCAGGTCTTCCAGGCCGTGGCCCGGCCGCACCGCCACCACGAAGTGGGCCAGGTCGAACAGCGCCCGCCAGTCGTGCCAGGCGGGCAGGCCGCGAAAGGCATCGGCGCCGATCAGCCAGGCCAGCGGCGCCCGCGACCCGATGTCCGCGCGCGCCTCGCGCAGCGTATCGACCGTGTAGGACGGGCCTTTGCGGCGAAGTTCGCGGGTATCGACGGCCAGGCCGGGCTCGCCCGCCACCGCCAGTTCCAGCAGGTCGGCGCGGTCCCGGGCGCTGGCGGCGGTCGGTCCGCGGTGCGGCGGCACGGCGGCCGGCACCAGGTGCACGGCGGCGCGCAGGGTGTCGCGGGCGGCGCGGGCGACGGCCAGGTGGCCGGCGTGCACCGGGTCGAAGGTGCCGCCGTAGAGCAGGCGCAGGCTCACGAGGCCAGCAGGCCGCGGGCGCGGCCGTCGGCGATGGCCACCAGCAGGCGTTCGAGCTGCAGCCAGGGGTCGCCGTCGCCGCGGCCCTTGGCGCTGCGATCGATGCGGCCGCACTCGGCGACGAACTGTTCCCAGCGCGAGGTCGGGTGGCGTTCGATCGCGCGCCGGTAGGCCGCCTGCTTGTTCTGCCAGACGTGGGCATCGCGCATCGCCGCCGCCAGGCGGCCGCCTTCGCTGGCGCGGGCCAGGGCGCACAGGCCCAGCACTTCCTTGGCCACCATCGGCATCAGCCCGGCCACCTGGTCGCCCTCGGCGCGCAGCGCGGCCAGCATGCGCACGGCGCGGGCGGATTCACCGGCCAGGGCCGCATCCACCAGGGTGAACACGTCGAAACGCGAGGAGTCCGCGACCAGCTTCTCCATCTGGTCGAGGTCGATCGCTTCGCGGGTGCCACCGGCCAGCAGGGCCAGCTTGTCCACTTCCTGGGCGGCGGCCAGCAGGTTGCCTTCGACCCGGTCGGCCAGGCGCTGCACCGCATCGGGCGTGGCCACCAGGCCGCGGCTGCGCAGGCGCTGGAGCAGCCAGTCGCCCAGCTCGTGCGACTTGAGCGGCCAGAACACCACCAGGTGCCCGGCCTTGGCGATGGCCTCGCTCCACTTGCCGGCGTGTTTCTTGCTCCACTCCTGCGAGGTCACCAGCAGCACGGTGTCGGGCGGCGGGTTGTCGCAGAATTCGCGCAGGGCTTCGCCGCCTTCCTTGCCGGGCCGGCCGGTGGGCATGCGCAATTCGAACAGGCGGTGCGTGGCGAACAGGCTCATCGAGGCCATGCCCTGGCTGAGCCGGTTCCAGTCGAAGTCCGAATCGACGTCGAAAACCTCGCGTTCGCCGTAGCCCTGCTCGCGGGCACGGGCACGCACGGCGTCGGCGGCTTCCTGCACGAGCAGGGGCTCGGAGCCCGCCACCAGGTAGACCGGGCGCAGCGGTTCGGCGGCCAGCTGGCGCGCGAACTGGGCCGGGCGCAGCTCCATCAGTCGGCGCGCAGCCGATCGAACCGACGGCGTCGTAGGTGTATTCGCGGGTGAGCTCGACGGTCTGGCGCGGCACCTGCAGCGTGCGGTCGGCGCCGGTGAGCTGGAACTCCACCCGGTACAGGGTCTGGTACTCCCGCACGCTGGCGCCGCTTTCGTAGGTAAGCGGGCGGGTGCGCATGGATTCGGTCATTACCTGCAGCGTGGCGGCCGGCTGGCCCGCTACCGCGGGCGTGGCGCCGGCGCGTTCGAGCGCGGTGGCCAGGTCCTGGCCCAGCGGGCTGTAGGGGTCG
>NZ_CAXBJS010000009.1:0-30976 GCF_963976025.1 uncultured Arenimonas sp. | reverse complement strand
AGCACCAGATGCGGGCCGTAGCTGTGCGGGCCGTTGAGCAGGCCCGCGATGACGGTGAAACGACGAACCGCCGATTCGCCGTACTGGCGCTCGAACCAGGTCAGGTCCAGCCGCGGGCCGAGGTCGGCCGCCAGGGCCTGTTCCACCTGTTGGTGGAATGCGCGCTGGCCGGCGAAGAACGCGCCGGCATCGGAGTCTTCCCACAGCACGCGCGCAGCCCCCAGGAAACGCTGCGCGGCGTCGGGTGTCCAGCGCGCGTCCAGTCCGTTCGTGGGATCACCCGCCGGCAGGCGCAGCCGCCAGTCGCCTTCGCCTGTCGCCACGGCCAGTTCGGCGGGCATGTTGTAGCCCAGCCGGACGTCCTGGCGCAGCGCGCGGACCACCGCCACCGAAGGGTGGTCGCGGAAAGGCGCGAAGTGGGCGTCGACGGCGGCGTCGTAGTCGGCGAAACCCGGCGACTGGAACTCCTCGAGCCCGGCCAGGCGGCACATCACGGCGGCAAACTCGACCCGCGGATCAACCCTGACCTCCACGGCCCCCGCCACCGGCATCATCCAGGCAAGAAGCGCCAGCAGCGGCGCGGCCAAGTGGAAAAAACGCAGGGGCATGACGGCGTCCGGGATCAGCGGGGATCGGCGGGCAATTTGGCCTGTTCCCGGATCAGGCGCCAAGCGCCGAAGGTCATGGCCCCGGCGACCAGCATGCCGACCCCGAAAACCGCCGCCGAACCGAACGCCGCCAGCAGCTTGTGGGTCCAGACGAAGAACAGGTCGCCGCCGCGGTACACGGCCGTGTCGATGACGGCCTTGCCCTTGTAGCGGACCTCCCGGTCCACGCGGGTGTAGATGGTTTCGCGCGCCGGCTTGGCCAGGGAAAACTCGCCGGCCCGGGTGACGATCTGCACGAAGGCAACCAGCATCGGCAGGGGCGAAGCGGTGAGCGCGGCGAAACCCAGCAGGATCGCCAGCGCCGGCAGCAACAGCACCGGCGCGACGCCGAAGCGCACCAGCAGCATGCGGGTCAGGAACACCTGCACCAGCAGCGTCACCAGGTTGATCGCCAGGTCGATGTTGGCGTAGTAGGCCGTACGCGCCTCGTCGCCCGGGAAGAATTCGCGGGCGATGGCGGCCTGCTCGTTGTACAGCAGCGTGCCCACGCCGACGCCGAAGAACATGATGATCGCCATGGCCTGCAGCAGCGGCTGTTCCTTGAGCAGCCTCAGGCCGGCCAGCATGCTGCCGCCCATGGCCTGCTCGGCGCCACTGCGGCCGCGTTCCGCCTCGCGCAGGCGCGCCCAGCGGCCCAGCCTGAGGATGCAGAACACCGCCAGGCCAAGCAGCCCGGCGGACACCAGCAGCAGGTTCGGCACGCCGATCTGGTTCACCAGCACCCGGGTGATCAGCGGCCCGGTGAAGCCACCGATGGTGCCGCCGGCGGCGATGAAGCCATACAGGCGCCGCGCCTCGATGTCGGTGTAGATGTCGGCCATGAAGCTCCAGAACACCGACACCGCGAACAGGTTGAACACCGCCACCCAGATGAAGAACACCGCACCCCGACCCGGGATCTGCTGGCCAAACAGGAAATAGAAGCCGACCAGGCAGGCGATGAAGAACAGGTACAGCACCGGCAGGAACACCCGCCGCGGGTAGCGGCTGACCAGGGCGCCGTACGCCGGCTGCAGCAACAGCATCATGACGAAGGTGCCGGTGAAGAGAAGCTGCAGGGTCAGGTCGCCCAGGGCCCAGCCGCGGGCGGCGGCCCACTCCACCATGGCCACGGGAAACACCGCCTCGACGTCGCCCGAGGCACCCATGGCGTCGCGCACCGGCCGCAGCACGTAATAACCCGTGAGCAGGAAGAAGAAATACAGGAACGACCACAGCAGCGGCGGAAATTCCCGCAGCGCGCCGCGCAGGTGGTCGAAGCGGCCGGCAGTGGGCGGGGCCTGGGGCATCGTGCTTCCGGTCGGGGACGCCGCACCATAGCCAACCCGGGCCGGCCCCGCCACCGGTTCGCATAGTGACGCTGTGCACGGTTCGTGATTCCGGACAGCCGCACCGAGTGTTTGCTCTAGAGGGGGCGCCTAGCCTCGGGAAGTCATGAAAAAGAAGCAGATCGCGTGTACGACTACATCATCGTAGGGGCCGGCTCCGCGGGCTGCGTATTGGCCAACCGGCTCAGCGAAGACCCGGATTGCCGCGTCCTGCTGCTCGAGGCCGGTCCGCGCGACTGGCATCCCTTCATCCACATGCCCGCGGGCCTGGCCAAGCTGGTCGGCAAGAAAGGCGTGAACTGGGACTACACCACCGCGCCCCAGGACCACCTGGGCGCGCGGCAAGGTGCTGGGCGGTTCGAGCTCGATCAACGCCATGTGTTACATCCGCGGCCACGCCGCCGACTACGACGAGTGGGCGGCGATGGGCGCCGACGGCTGGCACTGGGACAACGCCCTGCCCTACTTCCGGCGCAGCGAAGGCAATGAGCGGGGCGCCAGCGAACTGCACGGCGGCGACGGCCCGCTGGGCGTGTCCGACCCGCGCCACCGCAACCCGCTGTCGGAAGCCTTCCTGCAGGCCGCCGGCCAGGCCGGGCATACGCTTACCGAAGACTTCAACGGCCCCCGCCAGGACGGCTTCGGCTGGTACCAGACCACCACCCGCGACGGTGCGCGCAGTTCCAGCGCCGCCGCTTTCCTGACGCCGGTCCGCCAGCGCCCGAACCTGAAAGTGGTCACCGGGGCCACCGCCAGCCGGGTCAGTTTCGAAGCGGGCCGCGCCACCGGCGTGACCTACACCGTCGGCCGCCGCAGCTACAACGAAGGCGCCGCACGCGAGGTCATCCTCAGCGGCGGCGCCATCAACTCCCCGCAGCTGCTGATGCTCTCGGGCATCGGCCCGGCCGACGAACTGCGCCGCCTGGGCATCGACGTGCTGGCCGACCTGCCGGGCGTGGGCGCCAACCTGCACGACCACCTCGACATCTGCTCGCTGCAGCGCTGCACCCAGGGCCTGAGCTACGACGGCCTGAGCGACGCCGCCGTGGCCTTCCAGTACTACCTGATGGGTCGCAAGGGCCCCGGCGCCAGCAACATCGCCGAAACCGGCGGTTTCCTGCGCAGCCACCTGGCCGAGGACGAACGCCCGGACATGCAGTTCCACTTCGTGCCGGCGCAGCTCGACGACCACGGCCGCAACCGCCTGCCCGGCAACGGCTACACCCTGCACGCCTGCGGCCTGCGTCCGCGCAGCCGGGGCCGCATCCGCCTGGCCAGTGCCTCGGCCGGCGACAAGCCGCTGATCGATGCCGCCTACCTCAGCGACGCCGAGGGTTTCGACCTGAAGGTGATGGTGGAAGCGGTGCGGCTGTCGCGCGAGATCCTGGCGCAGCCGGCCTTCGCACCCTTCCGCGGCGAAGAAGTGCTGCCCGGCGCCAGCGTCCGCGACGAAGCCGGCATCATCGAATTCATCCGCCGCAAGGCCGAGTCCATCTACCACCCGGTTGGCACCTGCCGCATGGGCCGGGCGAACGACCCGGCGACCGTGGTCGACCCGCAGCTGCGCGTGAAGGGCGTCGACGGCCTGCGCGTGGTGGACGCCTCGGTGATGCCGCGCCTGGTCGGCGGCAATACCAATGCCCCGACCATGATGATCGCCGAACGCGCCGCCGACCTTATCCGCGGCCTGGCCGCCTGAACGAAGCCGCCGCGGCGCGCGCTCAGCGCGCCTGTTCGAGCATCGGCGGCAGCGGGCAGTGCAACGAGGCGCAGACCACGCGCAGCAGCTCGGCCTCGGAAACGCTCATGCGGCCGTCGTGGCTGATCGCAGCCACCAGGCCTTCGAGCAGCAGTTCCTTGCCGATAAGGTCCACTTCGTCGAGCACCGGCCAGACCTCGTCCATGGCACGCTGCGGATCCGCAGGCGGCCGGTAGGGTGCGTCCAGGCGCGGGAACACCCGCTGCAGGCCGGCCAGGTAGGCGCGCATCGCCGACGCGGTGTCGGCGTGGCCGGCCTGGGCCAGCACCGCCAGCAGGGTGATCGCCTGCGGCGCGCAGCGTGACAGCTGGCGGTGGCCCGGCACCCAGGCGCGCGCGGGGTCCAGCGCGTCGCGCACCTGCACCCGCAGCAGGCGGCCCAGGCAATATTCGAACAGGCTGATGCGGCCGTCGGCATGGCTCAGCGCGAAGCAGCTGTCCATGAACTTCTCGAGTTCCGGCCGCGGCCGCTTGCGCAGCGCCGGCATGGCCATGGCGGCCAGCGGCAGGTGCAGGATGCGCGGCAGTTCCTGCAGGCGGTCGGCGTAGTCCAGGGACTGGCGGGCCAGGCGTTCGTCATGGCGCGCGGCCAGCTCGAACTGCTGGGCTTCGCGCATCGGCCCGGCTTCGGCCATCAGCAGGCCCAGCAGCAGCGGCACCGCTTCCTCGCGTTCGTGCGCGGCCTGGCGCAGCACTTCCGGCAGTGCATCGACCAGCGCGCCGGCGCGCACGTAGTCGTCCGAACGCGGCGTCCCCACCTGGGCCACCACTGCCGGCGGCGCGATCACCAGCTCGGCCTGGTCTCGCGGAAGCGCGGGGCTTTCGGCGGCCAGGCCCAGGGCCAGGTCTTCGTCCAGGCCCGAAGGCGGATGCATCTGCCAGCGCGCCACCAGGTCGGCCACCATGGCCGGCTTGAAGGACGGCTCCAGGGCCTGGATGCGTTCGACCAGCGGCGGGTGCGTGGCGAACATCGACGAGAAGCCGATGCCGTCTCCGAACAGCATGTGCGAGATTTCCTCGGTGTCGCCGCTTTCAAGCTTCGAACCCGCCGGCAGGCCGGCGATCTTCTTGAGCGCACCGGAAAGGCCGGTGGTCTGGCGGGTGAACTGCACCGCCGAGGCATCGGCCAGGTATTCACGCTGGCGGCTGACCCCGGCCTTGATCAGCCGGCCGAAGAACAGCCCGATGTAGCCCACGACCATCAGCACCAGGGCCGCCACCAGCAGCGGCATGCCGTCCTTGCTGCGGCCGCCGCGCCCGTAGAGCAGGATCTTGCGACCCACCACGGCCAGCACCAGGATGCCGAACAGCACGCCCATCAGCCGGATGTTCAGGCGCATGTCGCCGTTGAGCACGTGGCTGAACTCGTGGGCGATGACGCCCTGCAGTTCGTCGCGGTTGAGCTTGTCCAGGGCGCCGCGGGTCACCGCGATGGCGGCGTCGCTGGGCGCGTAGCCGGCGGCGAAGGCATTGATGCCGGCCTCGTGTTCAAGCACGAAGATCTGCGGCACCGGCACGCCCGAGGCGATGGCGACTTCTTCGACGACGTTGCGCAGCCGCCGGTAGTGGAAGTCGTGGGTGTCCTCGGGAACCGGCGTGCCGCCCAGCTGCATCGCCACCGCCGCGCCGCCCTGGCGCAGGCTGGCCAGGCGGTAGAGCGACCCGGCGCCGATGATGCCCAGGGTCAGCAGGGTTGCCAGCACCATGCCGCCGGCCGTCGCCCCGGGGTCGGACGCCGTGCCCATGCCGCCGAAGAACAGCAGGAACAGGAAGTCGACCGCCAGCACGATGGCGAGCACCGCGAGCACGAACAAAACGACCAGCCGCCGCGACCGGCGCCGGGCCAGGTCCTGGCGGGCGAAGAAGTTCAAGCCTAGAAGCTGACCTTGGGCGCCTCGCGCTTCTCGGGTTCGGTGATCTCGAGCAGGGCGGCGTGGGCGAAGTTGAACATGCCGGCGATGATGTTCGAGGGGAACACCTCGCGCTTGTTGTTGTAGGCCATCACGCTGTCGTTGTAGGCCTGGCGCGAGAACGCGATGCGGTTTTCCGTGGAGGTGAGCTCCTCGGTGAGCTGCATCATGTTCTGGTTGGCCTTCAGGTCCGGGTAGGCCTCGGCCACCATCATCAGGCGCGACAGGGCCCCGGCCAGGCCGGATTCGGCGCTGCCCAGCTGGGCCATCGCGGCGTCGTCGCCCGGGCGGGCCTTGGCCGCGGCCAGGCCGCTGACCGCGGCGGCACGGGCCTGGATGACCGCTTCCAGGGTTTCCCGTTCATGCTTCAGATAGCCTTTGGCCACTTCGACAAGGTTCGGGATCAGGTCGTAGCGACGCGTCAGCTGCACGTCGATCTGGGCGAATGCGTTCTTGAAAGCGTTTCGGGCCGTCACCAGGCCGTTGTAGATACCCACGCCCCAGAACAGCATCACCGCCGCCAGGACCAACAGAACGATCAGGCTCGTCATTTTTCCAACCTCCCCCAGGTGGGGACCCCAGTGCGGCAGCCGCGATAGACTTGGGTCCGTTCGCCAAGCATACGTCGGTCATGCCAAGCAAGAAAGACAGTTCCAATTTCCGCCCCGCCCTCCTGCTCGCCCTGCCACTGCTCGCCTTCGCCAGCCTGTCCTGGCCGGCCCCGTCCAGGGCCGTTACCGACTTCGACGACGAGGCGCGCGAAATCGAGGCCCTGGCCGAGCAGATGATGGCGCGCGCGCGCATCCCGGGCATGGCCATGGCCATCGTCGCCGACGGCGAGGTGGTGTCGCTGCGCGGGTATGGCGTGGTCGACAGCAAGCTGCAGGAACCGGTGACGGCCGACACCTCGTTCCGGGTGGCGTCGCTGTCCAAGGCATTCGCCGGCACGCTCAGCGCCATGCTGGTGCGCGAAGGCGCGATGGACTGGGACAGCCCGATCGTCAACCAGCTGCCCACCTTCACCCTGCGCGACGGCCAGGCGGCCCAGCACATCACCGTGCGCCAGGTGCTCAGCCACCAGGTCGGCCTTGCCTACAACACCTACGACCGCGACCTGGAAGCCAACCAGCCCTACCCGCTGCTTGCCGCCAAGCTGGCCGAAGCGCCGCTGACCTGCAGCCCGGGCGAGTGTTACGCCTACCAGAACATCGCCTTCAGCCTGGTCGGCGACATGGTCTTCGCCGCCACCGGCGACTTCTACGCCGCCCAGGTGGAGAAGCGCATCTTCCAGCCGCTGGGCATGTACGGCGCCACCTTCGGCCGCAGCGGCCTGGAAGCCAGCCCGAGCTGGGCGCGCCCGCACGTGCGCAGCGGCGGCACCTGGGTGCCGGTGCGTCCCAAGGAAACCTACTACCGCATCCCGCCCGCGGCCGGCGTCAACGCCTCGGCGCGCGACATGGCGCAGTGGCTGATCGGGCAGATGGGCCACCGCCCGGAAGTCCTGCCGGCCGAACTGCTCGAGGAAATCCGCACGCCACAGGTCGAAACCCCGGGCGAGATCCGCGGCAGCGGCTGGCGGCGCGACCGCCTGCGCGAGGCGCACTACGCGCTGGGCTGGCGCATCTACGACTACGCCGGCCACACCCTGGTCTACCACGCAGGTGCGGTGCAGGGTTACCGGGCGATCACCGGCTTCTTGCCCGAGCGCGACATCGGCGTGGTGATCCTCTGGAACAGCGAAAGCGCCATGCCCTCGGCGCTGTTCCCCAGCACCATCGACCGCGCCCTGGGCCTGCCGGCGCACGACTGGATGGCGCCGCCGGCCCGGCGCCGGCGCTAAGCCAAACCCCACAAAAGCGAACGCCGGCGTTAGCCGGCGTCTGCGTGCCTTTGGAAAGTCTCCCTCCCCGCCTGGGCAACACGGGGAGAGAGCCCAGCTTTACCGCATTTGGATGCTTCTCACGCCTTACAGCGCGGGGGCAACCGGGGCGGCCGGCATCGGAGCCGGCTTCTTGGCGGCGGGCTTGCGCGCCGCCTTCTTCTTGGCAGCCGGCTTGCGCGCGGCCTTCTTCTTGGCCGCCGGCTTCTTGGCAGCCTTCTTCTTGGCCGCCGGCTTCTTGGCAGCCTTCTTGGCGGTCTTCTTCTTGGCAGCCTTCTTGGCCGCCGGCTTCCTGGTGGCCTTCTTGGCTACCTTCTTCTTGGCGGCCTTCTTGGCTACCTTCTTCTTGGCGACCTTTTTCTTGGCAGCCTTCTTGGCCGGCTTGCGCGCGGTCTTCTTCGCAGCCTTCTTGGCTACTTTCTTCTTGGCAGCCTTCTTGGCGACCTTCTTCTTCGCGGCCTTCTTGGCCGGCTTGCGCGCAGTCTTCTTCGCAGCCTTCTTCGCCGGCTTCTTGGTCGCCTTCTTGGCAACCTTCTTCGCCGACTTCTTCACGGCCTTGGCGGCCTTTTTCACGGTCTTCTTAGCTTTCGCGGCCTTTTTGGCCGGTTTTTTCGCAGCTTTCTTCGTAGCCATGGTCAACTCCTCGTCAGTTGGCTTTTGGACTGCCCAGTCTCAAAGGCACCGTCACGGGTCAGGGCCCGGGACGTACCGCCACCACGGTCATGCCGTGGCGATCGGATTCTTGCCGGCGCGGGGCGGCGCCGGATACACAAACGCCCGGGCCGCAACCGGTCCGGGCGTTGGAAAATGGGATGTCGCTGCGGGACGAAATCGATTTCGCGGAGGGATGTTTGCCCTGATCCACCATGATGATTCCTGGGGTGGAGTTCGGTGTGGTGGCTCGCGTTGTCGATACGTTCCTGATCACTCGCTTCCGCAGTTTGCATCTGCTGGGCGAAAGCTAATCAGGGGATTTCGGGATGTCAACAACTTTGCACGAAAATTTTCAAGGGGTGTCAGCCAGGTTACGGCCGGCCGACTCCGCCCCGCCGACCCGTGGATGCACGCCCGTCGTCGCGTAGGAAAACGCGCAATGAAAAAAACATCGGAAAAAAAGCCTCCGTTGCATTTGCATGCGCTGCGCGCGTGCTCGCACGCCGGGCGTCCCGACACGTCCGCATGCCGCCGGAAGCGACACGACGGCGGCTTGAAAAAACATTTCCCGCACCCGCCCGGAACCGACGATTGCGCACCGCAAAAAGCAAAACTGCGCGGATTTCCGACGCCCCCGACGCCGGTTTGAACGCCGGAAAAAAAACGGCCGCCCTGGGGCGGCCGTCTTTTTCGCAGCGCGAGATGCCGGTGTCAGTGACCGTCGTCCTCGAGCAGCTGGGCGTAGTCGTCGGGGGAAAGCAGCTCCTTGAGCTGCTCGGGTTCGGACGGCTCGACCACGAAGATCCAGCCTTCGCCGAAGGCGTCCTCGTTGATCGTCTCGGGCTTGTCCGACAGCGCCGAGTTGACCTCGACGATGGTGCCGGCAATCGGCGAATAAACGTCGGAAGCCGCCTTGACCGACTCGACCACGGCGCTGGCGCCGCCCTGTTCGACGGTGTCGCCGACGTTGGGCAGCTCGACGTAGACCAGGTCGCCAAGCAGGCCCTGGGCGTGGTCGGAAATGCCAACCGTGACTCGGCCGCTGTCTTCGACGCGGGCCCACTCGTGGGACTTGAGGAACTTCAGGTCGCCGGGAATCTCGCTCATGTTCTGGGCCTCGGATCGGGGGCAGCGGGGGTGGCCGCTAGTTTAAACGCGGCCGGGGCGACATGGCACCCGGCCGGGCGAATCATTCCAGGACGCCGGGCTGGGCGGCGCCGTCGCGCACGAACGGGTACTTCACCACGCGCACCGGCAGGTGCCGGCCGCGGATGTCCACGGTGACCTCGCCCAGCTCGCCCGCGGGCACGCGCGCCAGGGCGATCGCCTTGCCCAGGGTCGGCGAGAAGGTACCCGACAGCACCTCGCCCTGGCCGGCGGCGGTGGCCACCGCCTGGCCGTGGCGCAGCACGCCCTTCTCGTCCAGCACCAGGCCGACAATGTGGCGCGGCACGCCGCCGGCCTTCTGCGCTTCGAGCGCGGCGCGGCCGTTGAAGTCGCGGCCCTCGTCCAGCGACACCGTCCAGTCCAGCCCGGTTTCGTAGGGCGTCACCGACTCATCCATGTCCTGGCCGTAAAGCGCCATGCCCGCTTCCAGGCGCAGCGTGTCGCGGGCGCCCAGGCCGGCCGGCTTCACCCCGGCGTCGAGCAGGCGGTTCCAGAAGTCCACCGCCATCGCCTCGGGCACGATCACCTCGAAGCCGTCTTCGCCGGTGTAGCCGGTGCGGGCGACGAACAGGCCGTCGGCCTCGCAGGCGACGAACTTGCCCAGCTTGCCGGCGGCTTCAGCCGCCGCGGGCGACAGCAGGCCCAGCACCTTCTCCCGCGCCTTCGGCCCCTGCACGGCGATGATCGCCAGGTCGCGGCGCTCGGTGACCTGCAGGCCGAACGGCGCCGACTGGGCGGTGATCCAGGCGATGTCCTTGTCGCGGGTGCCGGCGTTGACCACCAGGCGGAAGAAGTCCTCGGCCAGGTAATAGACGATCAGGTCGTCGATGACGCCGCCCTTTTCATCGAGCATGCAGGCATACAGCGCCTTGCCCGGCTTCTTGAGCTTGTCCACCGAGTTGGCCACCAGCTTGCGCAGGAAGGCGCGGGCCTGGTCGCCGCGCAGGTCGAGCACGGTCATGTGCGAGACGTCGAACATGCCGGCGTCGCGGCGCACCTGGTGGTGTTCCTCGATCTGCGAGCCGTAGTTGATCGGCATGTCCCAGCCGCCGAAGTCCACCATCTTGGCGCCCAGCGCCCGGTGGGTGTCATTGAGAACCGTCTTCTTGCTCATCGCCTGCCCTGCTGGCCCGGTGGAAGCGGCGATTATCGCAGACGCGGCCCGGTCAACGCTGCTGCCTGACCAGCCACCAGACGGGAAGGAGGCCGATCAGGCACAGCCACAGCGCCGGCCAGGCCGCCTGCATCCACAGGCCTTCGCTGGTGTAGGCGTGGATCTTCACCGCCAGGGTGTCCCAGCCGAAAGGACGCAGCATCAGGGTGGCCGGCAGTTCCTTCACCACCTCGACCAGAACCAGCAGCCCGGCCGCGACCAGGCCCGGGCGAAGCAGGGGCAGCACCACCCGGCGCAGGCGCTGCCAGGGCGAGGCGCCGAGCAGCCGCGCCGAATCGAGCAGCGAAGGCCGCAGCGAAAGGAAGGCGGCATCAATGGTTTCGTTGCCGACCCGGAAGAAACGCGCCGTGAGTGCCAGCAGCACCGCCAGCACCGAGGAGCTCAAGGCCAGCGTGCCCAGCCAGGGCACGGCACCTTCGGCCGCGACCAGCAGCCACATTGCGCCGACCGCCAGCACGGTGCCGGGCACCGCATAGCCCAGGCCGGCGACGAAGGCCGCCGAACGCACGCCGCGGTCGTTGCCGCTGCGCCGCGACAGCACCGCGAACACCAGGGCCAGCACCAGCACGATCGCCGCCGCCATCGCCGCCAGCAGCGCCGTGTTCACCGCGGCTTCGCCAACCTCGGGCAGGGACGTGCGCACTTGCCAGGACCAGGCCAGCAGCTGCGCCACCGGCACCACGAAACCCAGGCCGACGGTGGCCGCGGCTGCGGCCGTCACCGCCCAGCCGCGCCAGCCGCGCAGGGGCCGGCGCGCCGGCGGCATCAGCTGCTTGCTGGCGTGGCTGGCACGGCCGCGTGTCCAGCGCTCGAGCAGCAGCACCAGCACGACCAGGCCGATCAGGCCGCAGGCCAGCTGCGCCGCCGCCGGCAGCGAGTACAGGCCGAACCAGGTCTTGTAGATGGCGGTACTGAAGGTATCGACGCCCAGGATGCTGACCGCGCCGAAGTCGGCCAGTGCTTCAAGCAGGACGAGTGACAAGCCGGCTGCCCAGGCCGGACGCGCCATCGGCAGCGCCGCGCGGAAGAAGGCCGACAGCGGCCCGTGGCCGAGCGAACGCGCCGCGTCCATGGCCGCGCTGCCCTGGCGCAGGAAGGCCGCACGCACCACCAGGAACACATAGGGATAGAGCACCAGCCCGAGCACCGCGGCCGCACCCGGCACGCTGCGCAGTTCGGGGAAGGACGCCGGCGGCAGGCCCAGCGCGCGCCAGCCGGTCTGCAGCGGGCCGGCATAGTCGGCCAGGCCGACATAAACAAAGGCAACCACGTAAGCCGGCAAGGCGAGCGGCAGTACCAGCGCCCAGTCGAACAGGCGACGGCCCGGCCATTCATACCGTGCGCTGGCCCAGGCGAATCCGACGCCGAGCACCATCGCGAAGGCGGCAAGCAGGACCAGCAGGCCCAGCGTGTTGCGCGCCGCCAGCGGCAACACCTGGTCGAACAGGTGCGGCCAGACATCGGGCTGCGGCACCGCGAAGGACGTGGCCAGCCACAGCGCCGGCAGCACCAGCGGTGCCGCCAGCAGCCAGGCCAACAGGCGCGACCTGCGCAGGCCGCCGGTCGCGCCGGGGTTCATGCGCTCAGCGCCAGCCCGCCCGGTCCATCAGGCGCACGGCTTCGGCCTGGCGCTTGCCGGCCACGGTGACGTTCACCGGGTCGGGCTTGAAAGGACCCCAGGCAGCGACCACCGGATCGAGGGCCACGCCTTCGCGCGCCGGGATCTCGTAATTGATGCTGGCGAAGTCGGCCTGCACCGAATCCGAAGCCAGCCACTCCAGGAAGTCGCGCGCGGCGCCCTTGTTCTTCGAGGCGGCGACGATGCCGGCGCCCGAGACATTCACGTGCGCGCCGCCGGCGCCCTGGTTGGCCCAGAACACCTGCACCGGGAAGTCCGGCTCGTCGGCCTGCAGGCGACCCAGGTAGTACGTGTTGATGATGCCGACGTCGCACTGGCCTGCAGCAATCGCCTTGGCCAGCTGGGTGTCGTCGGCGAAAGGCGCGGTGGCGAGGTTGGCGACCCAGCCGCGCACGACCTCTTCAGTGCGCTCGGCGCCGAGGCGTTCGATCATCGTCGCCACCAGCGACTGGTTGTAGACCTTCTTGGACGAACGCAGGCACAGGCGCCCCTTCCACTCCGGCGCGGCCAGGGCTTCGTAGGTCGAAAGCGCCGAAGGCTTCACGCGTTCGGTGGAATAGACGATGGTGCGCGCGCGCTGGGATAGCGCGAACCAGCGGCCCTGCGGGTCGCGCAGATGCGCGGGCACGGCGGCATCGAGCGCAGCCGATTCGGTCGGCGCCAGCAGATTGCGTTCGGCCGCCTGCCAGAGGTTGCCGGCATCCACGGCCATGAAGATGTCGGCGCGGGTGTTGGCGCCTTCGGCGGCCAGGCGTTCGATAAGCACCGGCGCGCCGTCGGACAGCACGCGGATGCGGGTGCCGGTTTCTTCTTGGTAGCGGTCGAACAGCGGCTTGACCAGCGGCTCGCGGCGTTCGGTGTAGACCACCAGCTCCGCCGCCTGCAGGGCGGGGGCGGCCAGGCTGGCCAGCAGCAAGGCAATAAGGGTGCGCGACATGGACGGCTCCTCGTGGGGACCACCAGATGATAATGGTTCTCACTTCCGGCGCCTAGGGAGGGCAGGCCCTTTGTTCATTTGGTATTGCGAATCATTCTCGTCCTCAGTACCATTTGCGACGCCGGTCCTGCCGGCCCTGCCCCTGTACATATAAAAGACAAAACCCATGTCCACCCTGCTCCGCACCGCCATCGCGCTGGCCCTGCTGCCGGCCGCGCCCGTCCTGGCCGCCACCGCGGCCCAAACCCCCGTCGAGGCCAACGAGTCCCTGGTCCGCCTGGACCGCGTGAACGTCTTCGGCAGCCGCGCCGAGGTCGAAAAGACCGCCGGTTCGGCCCACTACATCGACCAGGCCACCCTGGAGCGCTTCAACTTCCGCGACGTCAACCGCGTGCTGCGCCAGGTCCCCGGTGTCTACGTGGTCGAGGAAGAAGGGTTTGGCCTGCGCCCGAACATCGGCATCCGCGGCTCGGGCACCGACCGCAACAACCGCATCACCGTGATGGAAGACGGCGTACTGATCGCGCCGGCGCCCTACGCCTCGCCGTCCGCCTATTACTTCCCGACCATGGCGCGCATGCACGCCGTCGAGATCAAGAAGGGCGCGGCCTCGGTGCAGGCCGGCCCGCGCACCACCGGCGGCGCGCTGAACCTGCTGTCCACCCCCATTCCCTCGGAAACCGCCGGCGAACTCGACCTGGCCATGGGCAGCAACGGCAGCTTCCTCGGCCACGGCTGGGTGGGTGGCATGGGTGAACGCTTCGGCGGTTTGATCGAAGGCACCCGCCAGCAGACCGACGGCTTCAAGAAGCTCGACGGCGGCGGCGACACCGGCTTCGAACTCAACGTCTTCGTGGCCAAGCTGCGCTGGACCAGCGCGCCCGACGCCGCGCATTACCAGCAGGTGGACCTGAAGCTGGGCCGCAACACCCAGGACAGCGACGAAACCTACCTGGGCCTGACCGAAGACGACTACGCGGCCACGCCCTTCCGCCGCTACGCCGGCTCGGCGCTGGACAACATCCAGACCCGGCACAAGCTCTACGAACTGCGCCACCTGATCGAACTCGGCGACAGCATCGACCTCACCACCGTCGCCTACCGCACCGAGTTCCAGCGCAACTGGTTCAAGCTAAACGACGTGCAGGGCGTGTCGATCTCCTCGATCCTGGCCGACCCGGCCACCTACGCCGACCAGTACGCCTGGATCAGCGGCGAGGACAGCCCTGCCAACGCGCTGCGCCTGCGCAACAACAACCGCAGCTATTACGCCCAGGGCATCCAGAGCGTGCTGGGCATCGGTTTCGCCACCGGCGAAGCCAGTCACGACCTGGAAATCGGCCTGCGCGTGCACCGCGACCAGGAAGACCGCTACCAGAACGACGACCGCTTCCAGATGCTGGGCGGCGAGCTGGTGCTGACCACCGACGGCGCCCCCGGCACCCAGGACAACCGCGTCGGCGACGCCGAAGCCCTGGCGCTGTACATGCAGGACACCATCGAATGGGGCAACTGGATCCTGACCCCGGGCGTGCGCTACGAGCAGATCGACCTCACCCGCACCAACTACTCCACCGCCACCGGCCAGCGCGACGTCGTGCTGTCGCGCGTGGAAACCGACGTCGACGCGGTCATCCCCGGCATCGGCGCCACCTACCTGGTGGGCGACAACCTGGCCGTGTTCGCCAGCGTGCACCGCGGCTTCAACCCGCCGGGCCCGGGCTCTAACGCCGAGCCCGAGGAAAGCGTGAACACCGAGTTCGGCCTGCGTTACGGCCGCGGCGCGCTGTCGGCCGAACTGGTTGGCTTCGTCAACGACTACTCCAACCTGGTCGGTACCTGCACCGCCTCCACCGGCGGCAACTGCAGCATCGGCGACCAGTTCGACGGTGGCGAAGCCCGCATCCAGGGCATCGAGGCCAGCCTGGGCTACGACTTCGGCACCAATGGCCCGGTCTCGATCCCCGTGGCCCTGGCCTACACCTGGACCGACGCACAGTTCCGCAACAGCTTCAGCTCCAGCTTCGAAGAATGGGAAGACGTGCAGTCGGGCGACAACCTGCCCTACCTGCCCGAACAGCTTCTGCACGCCAGCGCCGGCCTGCGCGGTGAACGCTGGCGGGTGGACCTGGCCGGCAACTACATCGGCGAGATGCGCACCACCGCCGGCCAGGGCAGCGTGCCCGCCGGCCAGCGCATCGATTCGGTGCTGCTGTGGGACCTGGCCCTGGGCTTCCAGGTGACCGAACGCCTGGAGCTGTATGGCCGGGTCGAGAACCTGTCCGACGAGACCTATGTCACCGCCCGCCGCCCGGCCGGCCTGCGCCCGGGCCTGCCCCGGACCACCGTCCTGGGCCTGCGCTACAAGTTCTGATCCAACGTCCAGGGAAGGGACGACAGGGCCGGGGGAAACCCCGGCCTTTTTTATGTGCGACGCTTTTGCCTCCCGGCGCATCCAAGACCGATGTGAGCCCACCCTCTTCCTTCGCCATCGACCTGCCCGACACCCTGGTCCAGCGCGCCCAGCGCGGGGAGGCCAGTGCCTTCGAGCAGATCTACCGGCGCTTCGAGCGGCCCGTGTTCACCCTGGCGCTGCGCCTCACCGGCCAGCGCGAGGAGGCCCAGGACGTACTGCAGGACACCATGTTCAAGCTCTTCGACCGCATCGGCGAATTCCGCGGCGACAGCCCGTTCTGGGGCTGGCTGCGGCAGATCGCGGTGAACGAGGCCCTGATGCGGCTGCGCCGCCGCAACCGCCAGCCCTTCACCGAAGACAGCGACGAGGTCGAGCTGGAAGGCCACGACGTACTGCTGCCGCCCGCCGCCGCCGACGCCGCCTTGCTTGGCGAGGCGCTGCGGAAGCTGCCCGATGCCACCCGCAGCGTGATCTGGCTCTACCACGCCGAGGGTTACACCCACGACGAGATCGCCGCCCTGATGGGCAAGACCGCCAGTTTTTCCAAATCCCAGCTCGCGCGCGGCACCCGCCGCCTGCGCGAGATGTTGAAGATCACCCAGGAGGTGAGCTCCCATGCCTGACGACATCCGCACTCCGCCGCCCGGCCTGAGCCTGGCCGAGGCGATCGCACGTCTGCCGCTCGAAGCGCCGGACCGCAGCGCCTGGCCGCTGCTGGCCGAACGTTTCGACGCCGTGCGCAAGCGGCCGCGCGGTCCGCGCTGGCCCTTCGCGCTGGCCGCGGCCGCCGCGGCGGTGCTGGCCCTGGCCCTGGTATTGCCGCTGCCGCGCGAGCAGACCGCCGTTCCGACCGGGGATTCCCCCGCGATGGCCGGCGTGTCCTCCGAACCCGCCGACCTGGAAACGCTGATGGCCGAATCGGCCCAGCTCGAGGCGTTGCTGGCGACGGTCTCGCGCGACGAAGTGGCTTCGGCCAGCACCCTGCTGCTGGGCCTGGAACTTGAGGACCGCATCGCCCGCGTCGACGCCGCGCTGGCCGACCCCGACCTGCCCGAATCCGAACGCACCGACCTGTGGCGCCAGCGCGTGGCCACCCTGCGTGACTACGCCGGCCTGCAGGGCACCGCCCAATGGGTCGCCGTGCAGGGCGACCAGCTCGACGGCGCCCTGGTCGCCACCTTCTGACCCTCCCCCACCGAGGAAACTGACATGAAACTCCGCCTTCTTTCCCTGCTGGTCGCCGCCGCCTTCGCGGCCACCGCCCACGCCAGCCCTGAAACCGACGCGGCCGAAGCCGCCCGGCGCGCCGAACTCGAAAGCGCCCGCGCCGAACTCCAGGCCGCCGCCAAACGTGTCGCCGAACTCAGCCGCGGCGAACACCACGCCCGAATCGTGGACGTCGAACGCATCCGCAGCGAAGCACGACGTGCCCGCCTGGGCATCGTCATGGGCGCCGAACCCGGCGTCGCCGGCGTGCGCATCGCCGCCGTCACCCCGGAAGGCCCCGCGGCCAAGGCCGGCCTGCGCAGCGGCGACCAGCTCGAGAGCATCGACGGCAAGACCATCAGCGCCAAAGGCGAGGCCGCCGTTGATCAGGCGCGCGAGCTTCTGGGCAAGCTGGAAATGGACCAGAAGGTCCGCCTGGGCTACCGCCGCGACGGCAAGCCCGCTACCGCCACGGTGACCGCGGGCGACGCGGCGCGGGTGATGATGTTCACCGGCGGCGAGGATTTCGAATTCCACTTTGGCGAGGAATTCGAGAAGGCCATGGAAATGCGCGAGCTCGCGCAGCTGCGCGCCCAGCCGCTTATCCACCCCGGCATCGAGATGGAAATCGCCCGCATCGCCGCCACGCCCTGCGCGCCGGGCGACGAGGACTGCGCCTTGCCGGTGCTGGCCCAGGCCTTCCGCTGGAACGGGCTGAACCTGGCCTCGGTCGACGCGAAACTTGGACGCTATTTCGGCACCGACCGCGGCGTGCTGGTGCTCAGCGGCGGCCAGGGCCTGGAATCGCTTGAGCCCGGCGACGTCATCCAGCGCATCGGCAGCACCGAGGTGGACACCCCGCGCGACGCCATGCGCGCCCTGCGCGACCAGGACGCCGGCGAAAAGCTGCAGGTGCAGCTGCTGCGCGACCGCAAGTCGCGCACCGTGCAGGTGACCGTGCCCGAAGCACCGACCATGAAGTGGTTCGCGCCGCCGGCTCCGCCCGTGCCCCCGACGCCCCCGGTGCCACCCACGCCGCCGACCCCGCGCGGCGCACCCACGCCTCCGACGCCGCCTGCACCGCCAGCGCCGCCTGCACCACCCGCCAACGACACCGCCGTGGTGTTCGCCGATGGCGTGGTGACGCGCATCGCAACGCGTGGGCAGCGCGTGGACTAAAGGCGCCCGACTTGCCGCCAGCCGCGGGGGCGGGGTTCAATGACCTTCCCCCCGCAAGCTGGCGACTGAATGCGACGTTCCCGATGGGCCTGGCTGGCCCCGATCATGGCCCTGGTGCTTGCCGGCGCTGTCGTTTGGTTTTCCCAAAAACGGCCGTCCGTGGACGATGGTCCGACGCCAACCCCCGAACCGGCAGAACAAATTTTGCAGGGCCGCGGCACGACTGACTCGCATGACGCGACCCCCGTGCTGGCACCGCTCGACACCTCCACGCCTCCGCGCGCCCTGCCACCGCCCGGCACCATCAACGAACTCGCCGCCAAGGCCGGTGCCGGCGATGCCATCGCCGCGTGCCAGCTGGCGGCGGAGCTGATTCAGTGCCGGGCCGGCCAGACCCTGCGCCGCCACCTACGCGACACCGAATCCGTCACCACACCCCGATGCGAAGAACTGGTGGGGCAGCACCTCGACCGACATTTGGACCTGCTGCGCCAGGCTGCACACGCCGGTGAGCCCGAAGCCATGCTGCGGTACGCGATGGGAGAAGGATTCGGCTTGCACGGTGCCAGCTTCGACTATTTGCGATCCCCCGGCTTTGACACCTGGCGACGCGAAGCACCTGGGATGCTGCAGTCCTTGCTTGAAGCCGGCTACCCGGAAGCGGTGATCTACCGGATGCTTGCCAATGAACCCGGCCTGGGTGGCCCGTTGGCGAACCTGCTGCAAGGTGATCCGGTGCAGGACCAGGCCTACGGCGAACTCTTCCTGCTTCTCAATGAGGAAACGCCTCTGTTGGAAATGATGCGCACGCAGATTCGCTCCAGAGCGAACGAAACGGTACGCGAGCAGGCCCAACAGCAGGCCGAACGCTGGCACCAGGACCATTTCCGCGGCCAGACCTTCGATTTCTCGGCGCTTGAATCCGAGTCTGAGTCCGGCTACCCCTTGATGCGCGCGCACGGCGCAAACTGCAGCGTCCCGGTCAGGGAAGCCACGCCATGAAGCGTCGACTGCCTTTCCTGATTGTCATGCTGGCGCTGGTGATGTCCGGCGCCTGGTGGCTTCGCCCCGACGGCCTGGGCTCCGACGGCGCGCAGCCGTTCCCCGCGGCAACCACCGCAGCCGCGGACACGACGCCGCTGTCCGCGGAACCCGACCCTTCGCCAGCCCCTGCCGGCAGCAAGGCCCTGGCCGGCGAGCCGCTGCCCGCCGAAACCCTGCCCCTGTCCCAGCGCCTGGCTGAACTCGAACGGCTCGCCGCGGGCGGCCATGCCGAAGCCAGCTGCCAGCTGGTGGTCGAACGCCTGCGCTGTGGTTTCCTGCAGCGCTGGCAGCCCGAGCGCGGCAACCGTTCGCGTGAACTGCGGCTCGAATCCCAGGGCCAACTGGAAGAAGCCAATCAAGCCGCCGAAGCCACCCTGCTGCGCATCGCCCAGAAAAAGGCCTGCGGCGACGCGCCGCCGATCGAGTCGGTCGGCTCGCTGGCCCTGCTGGGCCCCGCCGCCGCGGCCGGCCACGCGCCGTCGGCGCTGCTCTACTTTGAGCTGGGCCACGAGTTCCGCAATGAACGCGGCATCTTCCAGCACCCGCACTTCGACGCCTGGCGCCGCAACGCCGCCCGCCACCTGCACGCCGCCTTCGAAGCCGGCCACCCCGGCGCCGCCCATGCACTGGGCCGCGCCTACCTCGACGACGGCGACTTCGCCAATGGCCTGGTGCCGGATGACCCGCGCCTCGCCTACCTGTACCTGCAGCTGTCCGGTCACCTCTCCGGCGGGCAGCGCCGGCTTTCCGAAAGCTTCGACATGGGCCTGGGCGCCGAAGAACGCCAGCGCCTGCAGGCCGAAGCCCAGCGTTTGCATCGCGAACGCTTCGGCGGCCGCAGCTACGCCACGCCCGAACTTTCCGCCCGCGGCCCCTACCGCCAGCCGGCCCTGAGCGCGACGGATTTCTGCACGGCCCCCAAGGCGCTATAATCGCCCCCGCTTTCCCTGTCTTCGGGGAGTAGCCCAGCCCCCACGGGGCTTCCGCGCGTCAACACACTTGGCAGCAGCCATGGTGCGCGGGCAAGGCGCAGGCCTTGCGGGCAAGACCGAAGGCTGGTGTTCCGCACCCTGGCCGGGTGGCGGCGCGCCGGCCTTCCCTTGCCCCACACCCGGCCCCGGAGATTTCCTTGGACGCTTTGTTCGTTTCGACCCTCGCCGTCGCCATCGCCGAAATCGGCGACAAGACCCAATTGCTTGCCCTGGTGCTGGCGGCCCGCTACCGCAAGCCCTGGCCCATCGTGGCCGGCATCCTGGTGGCCACTGTCCTCAACCACGCGCTGGCCGGCTGGCTGGGCGCGATAGTGTCGGGCTGGGTCGACCCGCAGTGGCTGCGCTGGGGCGTGGCGCTGTCCTTCCTGGCCGTGGCCGCCTGGGCCCTGGTGCCCGACAAACTCGACGAAGACGAAGCCAAGGCGCCGCGCTTCGGCCCCTTCCTGGCCACCCTGGTCGCCTTCTTCATCGTGGAGATGGGCGACAAGACCCAGGTCGCCACCGTGGTGCTGGCGGCCCAGTACGACCCGCTGTGGCAGGTGGTGGCGGGCACGACGCTGGGCATGGCGCTGGCCAATGTGCCGGTGGTGCTGCTGGGCTCTCGTTTCGCCGCGAAGCTGCCGCTCAAGGCCGCACGTTATGCCGCGGCTGCGCTGTTCGCAGGCCTGGGCCTGTGGGTCGCCTTCACCGGCCTGCCCGGCTGAGCGCTGGGGGTGGCAGACGGCCGGGCAGGCCCGCGGGTATGCTGGTGCCGACCCCGAACAGGCCACGACCCCCGGCGTGAGTACCCTGCGCGAAACCCTCGAAGACCTCGCCAGCGCCCTGCGCGAGCGTCCCGACGACCTCCTCCTCGAAATCGGCGCCGGCGGCGAACTTCTGGTCGCGCGCCTGCGCGTGTTCGTTGCCTGCCTGCTGATGCTGCTGCCCGCCCTGAACTGGCTCGCCGGGGGCTCGCTCGACGAATCGCTGGCCGGCCTGGCCGGCGCCGTGGGCGTTCTGCTGCTGTCGGTGGCCTGGCTGCGGCTGGCCCTGCGCAGCCGCCGGCTGGACTGGCTGCCGATGTTCTCTTCCTGCTTCGACGTGACCCTGGTCAGCGGCGTACTTGCGCTGCTTGGCCTGTGGGGTTCGCCGGTGGCGACATTGAACAGCACCGTCGTGTGGTCGTGTTATCTGCTGGCGATCTTCGCCACCGCCATGCGCCACGACCTGCGGGTGACCCTGGTCGCCGGCCTGCTGGCCTTGCTGCAGTCGGCACTGCTGTGGCTGTGGGTGGTGGCCACTGCCGACGAACCGCTGGTGTCGGCCGAGTACGGCAGCGTGTCCACGTCCACCCAGCTGCAGCGACTGATGCTGCTGGCGGTGGCGACCCTGGTCGCGGCGGTCATCGTGTTCCGCGCCCAGCGCCTTACCCAGTGGTCGTCCACCGACGGCCTGACCGGCCTGCCCAACCGCAGCTTCCTCAATTCCCAGGTGCCCACCAAGGTCGAGTCCGCGCGCCGCGAGGGCCGCACCCTGAGCCTGGCCCTGGTCGACCTGGACAACTTCCGCCACATCAACGCCGAACTGGGCCACCTGGCCGGCGACCGCGCGCTGCGCCACGCGGTGGCGGTGATCCGGCGCGAACTGGGCCGGGAGGAACCGATGATCCGGGTCGGCGGCGAGGAGTTCGTGCTGCTGCTGCCCCTGCCGGTGGGCGCCGCCTGGGAGCGCATGGAAGTCCTGCGGCGCAAGCTCGAGGCCGCGCCCTTCATGCCCGAACCCGATGTCGAGCCGCGCCGGCTGACCCTCAGCGCCGGCCTGGCCTGCTGCCCGCAGGACGCCAACGACCTGTCGGGCCTGATGAAACGGGCCGACGAGCGCCTTCGCGCCGCCAAGGCCGCAGGCCGCAACCGCGTGGTGGCCCGCGACGGCGAGTAAGTCCGCCTTGCCCGGGCGGGGGGCGTGAACTACCCTGCCGCATCCTTCCGCGGTCTTGCCTCCCATGGTTTCCAGCATCTTCTTTGGCCTGTTCGGGCTGTCGGTCCTTATCGGCATCGCCTGGCTCTTCTCCAACAACAAGCGGGCCGTGGACTGGCGCCTGGTGCTTACCGGCATCACCCTGCAGATCGCCTTCGCCGCGCTGGTGCTGCTGGTGCCCGGCGGCCGCGAGGTCTTCGACTGGCTGGGCCACGGCTTCGTGAAGATCCTGGAGTTCGTGCAGGCCGGCTCGACCTTCATCTTCGGCAGCCTGATGGACACCGAGACCTACGGGTTCATCTTTGCCTTCCAGGTTTTGCCGACCATCATCTTCTTCGCCGCGCTGATGGGCGTGATGTACCACCTGGGGGTGATGCAGTTCATCGTGCGCATCATGGCGTCGGCCATCACCAAGGTGATGAAGGTTTCCGGCGCCGAAACCACCAGCGTCTGCGCCAGCGTCTTCATCGGCCAGACCGAGGCGCCGCTGACCGTGCGCCCCTACATCGGCCGCATGACCGAGTCCGAACTGATCACGATGATGATCGGCGGCATGGCGCATATCGCCGGCGGCGTGCTGGCCGCATACGTCGGCATGCTGGGCGCCGGCGATCCCGAGCAGGGTGCGTTCTACGCCAAGCACCTGCTGGCGGCATCCATCATGGCCGCGCCGGCGACGCTGGTGATCGCCAAGCTGCTGATCCCGGAAACCGGTAACCCGCTCACCCGCGGCACGGTGCGCATGGAGGTCGAGAAGACCACCAGCAACGTCATCGACGCCGCCGCCGCCGGTGCCGCCGACGGCCTGCGCCTGGCGCTGAACATCGGCGCGATGCTGCTGGCCTTCATTGCCCTGATCGCGCTGATCAACGCGCCCCTGACCTGGCTGGGCGACGTCACCGGCGCCGCCGCCGCGCTGGGCAAGCCCACCGACCTGTCCACCATCTTCGGCTACCTGCTGGCGCCCATCGCCTGGGTGATCGGCGTGCCCTGGCAGGACGCCACCACGGTGGGTTCGCTGATCGGCCAGAAGATCGTCATCAACGAATTCGTGGCCTACCTGCAGCTGGCTGAAATCGTGAATGGCCGCGTCGAAGGCGTCGAGCTGACCGAAAAGGGCCGGCTGATCGCGACGTATGCGCTTTGCGGCTTCGCCAACTTCAGCTCGATCGCCATCCAGATCGGCGGCATCGGCGGCCTGGCCCCGGAACGCCGCCAGGACCTGGCCCGTTTCGGCCTGCGCGCCGTGCTGGGCGGCACGCTCGCCACCTTCATGACCGCCACCATCGCCGGCGTGCTGACCTCGCTGGGTGCCTGAGCCATGCCGGGCGTGGTGCTGGTGGTCGGTTCGTACAACCAGGACCACGTCTGGACCAGCGATGAGCTGCCCGCGCCCGGAGCAACGCGCCTGGGCACCTACGCCAGCGGGCCCGGCGGCAAGGGCTTCAACCAGGCCGTCGCGGCATCCCGCGCCGGCGCCCGCACGGGTTTCCTGACAGCCCTGGGCGACGACCCCGCGGCTGCCACCGCCCGTGGCCTCGCCGACGCCGAGGCCATCGAACTGCTTGCCGAGGTCCACCCGGCCCTGCCCTCGGGCACGGCCGGGATTTTCGTGGACGCCGCGGGCCGCAACGTCATCACCGTCGCGCCCGGGGCCAACGGGGCGCTGTCGCCGGCCTATGTGCGCGCGGCGCGCCCCGCGTTTGCCGGTGCCGACGTCGTGCTGGCCCAGCTGGAAGTAGCGCCGGAGGCCGTGCTCGCTGCGCTCGCGCTGGCACGCGAGTGCGGCGCCACCACGCTGCTGAACCCGGCGCCGGCCAATGCGCCGACGTCGCCGCAGCTGCTCGCGCTGGCCGACATCCTTACCCCGAACGAAACCGAGTTCGCCGCGCTGCTTTCCCGCCACGCGGGCAATACCGTGGACGCCGACACGCTGCACACCCTGGCCGACGACGAATTGCACGCCTTGTGCCAGTCCCTTCAGCCCGCCACCTGGGTAATCACCCTGGGCGGACACGGCGCCTTCGTTTCGCATGCGTCGGGCAAACACCGAGGCGACCACGACGATGCCTACCGCGCGCCGGCCCACCCGGCCACGCCGGTGGACACCACCGGCGCCGGCGACGCCTTCAGCGGCGCGCTGGCGGCGGCGCTGGCGGCAAGTCCGGACGCGCCTTTCCGCGACAGCGTGAGTTTCGCCAGCCGTTACGCCGCCCGTTCCACCGAACGCCACGGCGCCGCCCTGGCCATGCCCCGCCGCGGCGAGCTGGCCGGCTGAGCAAGCCCTGCGGCGGGCGGCTAGAATGCCGCCCCATGCACATCGGCCCCTACGCCATTGATCCCCGCGTGGTGCTGGCCCCCATGGCCGGCGTCACCGACAAGCCGTTCCGGATGCTTTGCAAGCAGCTGGGCGCAGGACTGTGCGTGTCGGAAATGACGACGTCCGACCCGCGCCTGTGGAAAACGGCCAAGTCGCTGCACCGCACGGACCACGCCGGCGAACCGGATCCGATCAGCGTGCAGATCGCCGGCACGGTGCCGGAGGTGATGGCCGACGCCGCGCGCCACAACGTGGACAACGGCGCGCAGATCATCGACATCAACATGGGCTGCCCGGCCAAGAAGGTCTGCAACGCCTGGGCCGGTTCGGCGCTGATGCGCGACGAGGCGCTGGTGGGTCGCATCCTGTCGGCGGTGGTCGCCGCGGTGGACGTGCCGGTGACGCTGAAGATCCGCACCGGCTGGGCCGCCGACCAGAAAAACGCGCTGGCCATCGCCCGCATCGCCCAGGACAGCGGCATCGCCGCACTGGCCGTGCACGGCCGCACCCGCGACCAGCAGTACACCGGCGTTGCCGAATACGACACCATCGCCGCGGTGAAGGCCGTGCTGCGGATCCCGGTGCTGGCCAACGGCGACATTGATTCGCCGGCCAAGGCCGCCTTCGTGCTGCGGCACACCGGCGCCGACGCGGTGATGATCGGCCGTGCGGCGCAGGGCCGGCCCTGGATCTTCCGCGAAGTGGCGCATTACCTGGCCACCGGCGAAACCTTGCCCGAGCCGGGCGTGGCCGAAGTTCGCGACATCCTGCTCGCCCACCTGGACCACCTGCACGCTTTCTACGGCGAAGAATCCGGCGTGCGCATCGCCCGCAAGCACCTGGGCTGGTACGCGAAGGACCGTCCTGAGAACGCCGCCTTCCGCGGCGTGGTAAACCGCGCCACCACGGCCGCCGACCAGCGGCGCCTGACCCGCGATTATTTCGACGCGCTGGTGGCCGGTGTCTCGCCGGAGTTCGCGGCCGCAGCCTGAGGCGGCACCATCCCGGCGCCAGCTGCGATGACCTGCAGCTCCTCCGGCGGCCGGGCCCAGATGCGGTCCCACATCGCCGACAAGCGCCGCCCGGCCTCCCAGGGCCACTGCGCCTGCTCGGGCCCGTAGGCCCGCCAGCCGTCGCCGGTGCGTTCGGCCACCACGAAGCGGAAGCTGTAGTCGGGCTCGGCGCCCATGCGCAGGTCGGAAAGCACCAATCGCTCGTCGCGGATTTCCGCCTTCATGAAACCCTGGTTGAACCACAGCAGGCGATCGACCACCGGCAGCGCCTTCGCTTCTTCCAGCGCCCGCGTGTCCGAGGCGTAGGCCCGGAACACCATCGGCCCCTCGTCCGCGACCAGCGAACGCTCGCCTTCCAGGAAGCCATGCGGCGTCATCACCACCACGCGCCAGAGCAGCGTATTGAAGGGCATCGGCACCGAAAACCGCGGCGCGTCCTGCAGGCCCTGGGCCGCCAGCGTTCGTTCGGCGACCCGGTCGACCATGGCCTTGGCCAGCAGCGACCAGCCCAGGTACACGCTGCTCAGCGCCAGCCCGAGCACCAGCGCCCTCTGCGCCGACGGCCTCCACGCGCGAACCAGCGCGACCAGACAGCCCAACAACAGCGGCAGCGTATACAGCGGGTCGATGATGAACAGGCTCGACCACATCGCCGGTGACGGTGGCAACGGCCACCAGAGCTGGGTGCCGTACACGGTGAAGGCATCGAGCAGCGGGTGCGTCACCAGCGCCAGCGTGATCGCCCAGAACCAGCGTTTCGGCGCTTCGGCCACGCGCCCGCCCGTTCGCTTGAACAGCCACCACAGCAGCGCCGCCAGCGGCAGCAGCACCAGCAGCGAATGTGATGGCCCACGGTGCCAGGTCATGTTGGTCACCGGGTCCAGGCCCATGAACCACATCGGCAGCGAGTCCAGGTCCGGCAGGGTGCCCAGCCCCGCGCCGGCGGCCAGCGCGGCGCGGCGGTGCCGTGCCGGGGCGATGGCGCCCGCGACTGCGGCGCCCAGGACGATCTGGGTAAGGGAATCCATGGCCGGATGCTAACCGCTGGCGGCGTGCAAACCCCGTGAGCCGTTGCTCAGGCTGCCAGGCCGGTCCGCTGCGGCACCTGGGCAACCCGGTCCACCGGCGAGGGCAGCCGCACCAGCTCGCCGCCGTCGTGGCGCAGCAGCACCAGGCTGCCGTCGGGCTCTTCGGCCAGCGCCGTGAGGCTTTCGACCCAGTCGCCGTCGTTGGCGTAGACCAGGCCGTCGGCTTCGAACAGGCCGGCGCGGTGGATGTGCCCGCAGACGATGCCGTCCAGGCCGCGGCGGCCGGCATCGTCCAGGCCGGCCTGCACGAAGCGGGCGATGTAACGTTCGGCGGCGCCGCTGCGCGACTTCAGGAAATCGGCCAGGGACCAGTAGCGCAGGCCCAGTCGCCGGCGCACGCGGTTGGTGAGGCGGTTGCCGGCCAGGATGCGTTCGTACAACCAGTCGCCGAAACGTTCCTGCAGGTTGCCGAACTGGGTGAGCGCATCGTAGTCGTCGCCATGGGTGACCAGCAGGCGGCGGCCGTCGGCGGTGACGTGGATGGCGCGCCGGCGCAGGCGCATGTTCGGAAGTACCAAGCCGCAGAAGTTGCGCACGGGGCGGTCGTGGTTGCCCGGCACGTACACCAGTTCGGTACCGGCCCGCGCAAGGGCCTGCAGGGCGTCGATGACGCGGCGCTGGTCCGGGCCCCAGGCCGCGCGGCGCTCGGCCATCCACCACAGGTCGATGATGTCGCCGACCAGGTACAGGCGGCGCGTGCGCAGGTTTTCCAGGAACTCGGCCAGCTCGGCGGCGTGGCAGTGCGCCGAACCCAGGTGCACGTCGGAGATGAAGACGGCCCGGTGGCGCGGGGCCGTCAACACCTTCACGCGGCCTCCGGCCCGGCGGCGGCACGCTGGACCGGCGCCTGGAGGTAACGCTCGCGCTTGCGCGGCCGCACCCGCGCCAGGTCCAGTTCGATCAGACCGTCCACCGAGTGGTTGAAGTCCGGATCGACGCCGAAGGCCAGGAAACGTGCACCGCCGGGTTCGCACAGTTCGGTGTATTGCTTGTAGAGCGTCGGCACGCGCGTGCCCAGTGAACCCAGGTTGGCCTTGAGCACGCGGAAGGCGTCGTCGGCGCCGAGGTCGCCGAAGTCCGGCGGCGCGGCCAGGAAACGGAAGGGCCGGTTCGCCGCCACGCCGTCGCCGGCATCGCCGTAGTAGCGCGTGTAGTAGGCGACCATCTGTTCGCGCGCCGCCAGCGGCAGGTCGGCGCTGATCGACACCGGGCCGAACAGGTAACGCGCGCCGGGTTGGTGGCGCAGGTAGGCGCCGATGCCCAGCCACAGGTAGTCCAGGCTGCGGCTGCCCTGGTAGGCCGGCGCCACGAAGCTGCGGCCCAGTTCCACGCTTTGCATCAGCCGCGGCAGCAGGTGGCAGGGGTAGGTGAACAACGATGCGCTGTACAGGCCCGCCAGCCCACGTTCGGCGAACACCCGTTCGCAGGGCGCAACCCGATAGCCGCCGGCGATTTCCAGCGCCTCGCCGTCCCAGAGCACGATGTGGTCGTACCAGGTGTCGTAGGCGTCCAGGTCCAGGCGCTGGCCGGTGCCCTCGCCCGCGGCGCGGAAGGTGAGCTCGCGCAGGCGGCCGATTTCGCGCAGCAGCGGCGAGTCGGCCGCCAGCGGACCGGCGTGGATGCGCTTGCCGTCGGGCGTGCGGCCCAGCAGCGGCAGGCGCGAGAGTTCGCGCACCAGCAGGCGGCGGTCAACGGCATGCGCCAGCGGCTGCGGGCCCTGCGGTTTGGCCTCGCGCCGGGAACCTATGGCCCCAAGCGCCTGACGCACCGCCGACAGTGCCCGCGAATCGGTTTCGTCGGCGGCGATCTGCCGGGCGTGGCCAAAACGCAGGCCGATGCGGCTGCCGCGCCGGGCGAAAACCTCGCGCGCCAGCAGCAGCATGCCGGCGGGCCGGTACAGGGCGGAGACGCCGTAGAAGAGCGCCGAGTTGCGCGCCTGCACCTGCACCGGCAGCACCGGCGTGTTGGTGCTGCGGGCGAAACGAAGGAAACCCCGGCGCCAGCGGCCGTCGCGCACGCCGCGCCAGCCCAGGCGCGAGACTTCGCCGGCGGGGAAGACGATGACGCACTGTTCCTGTTCCAGCGCCGCTTCCACCGCGCGCAGCGATTCGGCCGTGGGCCGGCCGCCGACGATGCGCACCGGCAGCAGCAGGTCGCGCAGCGGCGACACCGCGCCCAGCAGGTCGTTGGCGACCACGCGTACGTCGCGGCGCACGCTGCCGACCAGGTGCAGCAGCGCCAGGGCGTCGAGCGCGCCGCTGGGATGGTTGGCGACCACCAGCAGGCGGCCGGTTTCCGGGATGCGTTCGCGCTCGACCTGGTCGACGGTGTAGCGCACGTCCAGGTAGCGCAGCGCGGCTTCGACGAAGGCCAGGCCGCGCAGGTGGCCGTGGGTTTCCAGGAAGTCGCTGGCTTCGGCCAGGCGCGACACCTTCTGCACCTTGCCCAGCAGCGGCTTCACCAGGCGGGCGTGCGGGCCCTGGAACCAGCGGGGATGGCGTTTGGCCATCTGGCGCTCGAGATCAAGCATGCGACGTCCGCGGACGGGGGATTGCCGCGAAGCTTGGGCCGGCTGGCTTGCAGGGGCGTTACCCGCAGGCGTCAGGACCGTGACAGGCCCCGGAAACAAACAGGCCGGGCACCTGGCCCGGCCTGTCGGTATTGCCGGGGCGAAACGCCTCAGCGCGCGGCGACCGCCTCGACGAAGTCGATAACCAGCGCAACGCGGCGGTTGGCCAGGCCATCGTCACCCCAGGCACCGGGGCGGATCTGGCGGTTGTTCGCCTCGCCATAGCTGACGGCGCGCACCTGGTCGGCGGCAAGGCCCTGGCTGACCAGGAAATCGCGCACCGCGTCGGCGCGGCGCTGGCCCAGGCGCTGGTTGTAGCTGGCCGAGCCGGCCGGGTCGGTGAAGCCTTCCACGGTCACCACGACGCCCTCGTGGTGTTCGGCCAGGGTCTTGGCGAAGTCGGCCAGCATCGGCTTGTCGGCTTCGCGGACCTCGGCCTTGCCGTAGGCGAAGTGGGCGGTGGTTTCGACGTGCAGGCGGCCTTCGAACTGGGCGAAGCGGGCGTCGTAGTCGGCGAAGCGCTTCTCCAGCGTGGACTGGATCTGGTCCAGGCGCTGGTCGTGGCGGGCGTCGTTGGCGCGCAGTTCGGCGATGGTGGCGTCGTATTCGTCGCGCTTGACGTAGCTGGCACAGCCAACGAGGCCAGCGACGACAAAGGCGGCGACCAGGGGTCGGAGGGTTCGGGACAGGGTTCGCATGCGGGGTATTCCTCATGTGGCCGGGGGTGGCAGTCCCGACCCTACCCCCACCCTTTCCCAAGGCCAAGCCCGGGGCTTAACGTTGCGGAAACGACCGGGCCGGCAGGATGCACCCCGGGCCCCGGACGTGTATCATTTCGCCCCTTCATCCATCCTTTCATCGCAATCAAAGGATATAAGCCCGAATGTCCAGCTACCTCTTCACCTCCGAGTCGGTTTCCGAAGGCCACCCGGACAAGGTCGCCGACCAGATTTCCGACGCGGTTCTGGACGCGATCCTCGCCCAGGACCCGAACGCGCGCGTTGCCTGCGAAACCCTGGTGAAGACCGGCGCCGCCATCGTCGCTGGCGAGATCACCACCAACGCCTGGGTGGACATCGAGGAGATCACCCGCAAGGTGATCAACGACATCGGCTACGACAATTCAAACGTCGGCTTCGACGGCCACACCTGCGCCATCGTCAACATGATCGGCAAGCAGTCGCCGCACATCGCCCAGGGCGTGGACCGCAAGAAGCCCGAAGAACAGGGCGCCGGCGACCAGGGCCTGATGTTCGGCTACGCCTGCAACGAGGCGCCGGAATACATGCCGGCCCCGATCTATTACGCCCACCGCCTGGTTGAACAGCAGGCCAAGGTGCGCAAGTCCGGCAAGCTCAAGTGGCTGCGCCCGGACGCCAAGAGCCAGGTGACCCTGCGCTACGACGGCAACAAGATCGTCGGCCTCGACGCCGTGGTGCTCTCGACCCAGCACGACCCGGGCGTGAAGCAGAAGGACCTGGTGGCGGGCGTGATGAAGCACATCCTCGAGCCGGTGCTGCCCAAGGCGTGGCTGAAAGCGCTGCCGAAGTCGAAGATCCACATCAACCCGACCGGCAAGTTCGAGATCGGCGGCCCGGTGGGCGACGCCGGCCTGACCGGCCGCAAGATCATCGTCGACACCTACGGCGGCATGGCCCGTCACGGCGGCGGCGCGTTCAGCGGCAAGGACCCGTCCAAGGTCGACCGTTCGGCCGCCTACGCGGCGCGTTACGTCGCCAAGAACGTGGTCGCCGCCGGCCTGGCCGACAAGTGCGAAGTGCAGGTGTCCTATGCGATTGGTGTCGCCGAGCCGACCACCTTCGGCACCGGCAAGATCAGCGACGAGAAGATCGAGAAGCTGATCCGCCAGCACTTCGACCTGCGCCCCTACGGCATCATGAAGATGCTCGACCTGCTGCACCCGATCTACCGCGCCACCGCGGCCTACGGCCACTTCGGCCGCAAGCCCAAGCAGATCACCTACACCGACGCCAAGGGCAAGAAGCACACCGCCACGGCGTTCTCGTGGGAGAAGACCGACAAGGCAGAAGGCCTGCGCAAGGCCGCCGGCCTCAAGAA